>CABMPA010000241.1 GCA_902388315.1 uncultured Megasphaera sp.
ATTGAAAGTGAGCGATGTGTATGATTACTTATAATGGCAATGGCGGCATGGACACCGTCGCCGTCGGCCTGAATGAACGGGGGTCGACGCTGCGCCAGCTGCCGGAAGCGGATGTCCAGCTCATCCGGGCCTATGCCGAACAGCATCCGGAAATTTTACAATATACGTCCCTTCACGTCTTCCACTGCCTGTCTGATGGCGTGGCCAAGACGTATTTCCTCATCGGACTGGAAGGGAAGCCCATCCGTTATTCGACGTATGAAGATTTCCGCACGGCCCGGCGCCTCATGGCAGCGGCCATGAAAGAAGGCGTCAGTGAGCTGGCTGTCATGGCTGATACCCTGGATATGGACCTGGGTTCGCTCATCGACGGCCTGCTCTATCGCAATTATGAATTTACTCACTATAAACGCAAGGCCAAGAGCCGGACGATTCAGAATATCAATATCCTGACCCACAGCCTGCGGCCTAAGGAATTCAATTCCATGTGTTATATGTATACGTCCATCTATGAAGGAATCTATGCGGCCAGGGACCTGGTCAATATGCCTTCCAATGATTTGACGCCGCGCAAGTTTGCCGATATCGCCGGCGGTATGCTCAAAGGTGATAATATCCTCATCGAAACACTGAATAAATGGGCCCTGGAGAAACGCCACATGGGCGGTATCGTCGCTGTCGGCAAGGGCAGCATGAATCCGCCGCAGCTCCTGTCCATTGCCTATCAGGGCGATCCCAACAGCCGGGAAGTCCTGGGCATCGTCGGTAAGGGCGTCACCTATGACAGCGGCGGCCTGTCCCTCAAGAGCCATGCCAACCTGGAATTCATGAAAGACGACATGGCCGGGGCTGCCGCAGCGGTCGGCGTCATGCGGGCCCTGATGCTGCTCAAGTATCCCGTCAATGTCCTGGCCGTCATCCCGCTGGTCGAAAACATTCCGTCCGGCATGGCCTATCATGTCGATGACATCCTGACCATGTACAACGGCAAGACCGTCGAAGTCAAGAATACCGATGCCGAAGGGCGGCTCATCCTGGCTGATGCCCTGACTTATGCCCAGGAAAAGGGGGCGACGCGCCTCATCGACCTGGCGACCTTGACCGGCGCCTGTGTGACGGCTTTGGGGACTGTGCGTACCGGTATGGTCGGCAACGACCAGGAATGGATGAACCGCTTCTTCAGCGCCGCGACGGAAGTTCACGAAAAGATATGGCAGCTGCCGGCTGATGAAGAATATGAAAAGCTCCTGGAAAGCGACGTCGCTGATTTGAAGAATGTCGGCGGCCCCGAAGCCGGAGCCATTACGGCAGGCCTCTTCCTCAAGCAGTTCGTCCACGACGGCACGCCGTGGATCCACTTGGACATCGCCGGTCCGGCCTTCAATGAAAAAGCCGACGAAACGGGCCTTCTCGGGGCGACCGGCGTCGGCATCAAGTCGATTCTTCATTTATTGCAGGGAGGCGTCTCATGATCGTTGACTTACACATGCATACGACGTGTTCAGATGGCGTCTATACGCCGGAACAACTGACCCAGATGGCTGTCGATGCCCAGCTCAGCGTCATGGCCATTTCCGACCACGATACAGTGGCGGCCTATGACGGCAGCCATCGCTTTGCCCCAGGCGTCCGCGTCATCCCGGCCATTGAGATCAGCTCGGAATGTGACGGCGAAGACGTCCATATCCTGGGCTACGGTATCGATACGGCCGATGCCGGATTGCAGGCCTACTGCGCGCAGTTCAAGGAACGGCGCTTCCACCGGGCCCTGGAAATCGTCGACCGCTGCCGGGCGCTCGGTTATGATATCGACCGCAGCGGCATCGAAGCGACGCTGCGCCAGGGCGGGACCGTCGGCCGGCCCCACATTGCCCGCCAGCTCGTGGCCAAAGGCTATTTTCCTGACATCAAGACCGTTTTCGACGAGCTGCTCTATCGCGGCGGTCCGGCTTACGTGCCTTATCACCGGCGCAGCATCGACGACTGCGTGGCCCTCATCCGCCAGGCCGGCGGTACGGCCATCCTGGCCCATCCGGGCCTGCTCAAGCGGACGCTGGACCAGGTCCTGTCCCATGACTTTGACGGCGTCGAAGTCTACCATCCCAAGAACCGCGGCCGCTATAAAGAATTTTTGAAACTGGCCGAGGACCGTCACTGGTACGTCAGCGGCGGCTCTGATTTTCACGGCACGACAGGCCGTTTCCCGGAAAAAATCGGCGTCTTTACCGTCGATGCCAAAGCGGTAAAGGCCTTATTGACAGATGTGAAAGGCTGAGCCTTAAAGAAAAGCAGGTGAGATTCATGGAAGTTTTCGGTTTTATTGGTGCCAGCGGTACCGGCAAGAGCCATCATGCCCTGGTCGTTGCCTATGATCACGATATCCAGACCATCATCGACGACGGACTGCTCATCGACCACAACCGCATCGTCGCCGGCCGGTCGGCCAAAGAGGAGACGAACCGCTTGAAAGCCGTGCGCCGGGCTATCTTCAACAAGCCCGAAGACGCAGCGGCCATGCGGGCGGCGCTGGAAAAGGTCCAGCCGTCGAAATTGCTCATCCTGGGGACGTCGAAGCACATGATCCACCGTATCTGCCAGGCGCTGCAGCTGCCGGAAGCGTTGCAGTTCATCCGCATCGAAGATGTCTCGTGCCCGTCGGAAATCGCCAAGGCCCGGGCCATCCGCCTGAAAGAAGGCAAGCACATCATCCCCGTGCCGACGATGGAACTAAAGCCCCATTTCCAGGGGTATCTCCTGGACCCGATCCG
>CABMPA010000242.1 GCA_902388315.1 uncultured Megasphaera sp.
CCCGTCGGTGCCTGGGTCCATACGCAGAATGTCCAAAGTAAACTCGGTGATTTACTTCACTATACCTATGAACCGGAAAAGGCCGACCGTTCTCCCTGGAAAAGTGAAAAAAAATACGAATTCCTGGGCTATAAACGGAGTGACGGCAGTGCCGGTATCCGTAACGAAGTCTGGATTATCCCGACCGTCGGCTGTGTCAATAATATTGCCAGAGCCATTGAAACGGCATCCCAGGCTTATAAGACGGAAAACATCGATGGTATCTATGCCTACAGTCATCCCCACGGCTGCTCGCAGTTAGGTGATGACCAGGTCTATACACAAAAGATATTAAGTGGCTTGATTCACAATCCTAACGCCGGTGCCGTCCTGGTCCTGAGCCTGGGTTGTGAGAACAACCAGGTCAGCCTGATGAAAGAAGTCATCGGCGACTATGATCCGGACCGGGTCAAATTCCTGGTCTGCCAGGACGTAGAAGACGAAATCGAGGCCGGCACGGCTATCATCAAAGAACTCTGCCATTATGCGGCTCAATTCCATCGCCAGCCCTGCGATGCATCGCTGCTGACGATCGGTTTGAAATGCGGCGGCTCCGATGGTTTTTCCGGCATCACGGCCAATCCGCTGGTCGGGGAGATTTCCAACCGCCTCATTGCAGCCGGCGGCACGTCTATCCTGACGGAAGTACCGGAAATGTTTGGCGCTGAAACGCTGCTCATGAACCGGGCCAGCAGCCGGGAAGTCTTCGACAAGACCGTCGACCTCATCAACCACTTCAAAGAATATTTCATGAGTTATGGCGAAAAAATCAATGAAAATCCATCGCCAGGCAACAAGGCCGGCGGTATCACGACACTGGAAGATAAGTCTCTGGGCTGTGTCCAGAAGGGCGGCCGGGCTCTCGTCGAAGATGTTCTCGCTTACGGGGACAGGGCGACGAAAAAAGGCCTCAACCTCTTACAGGCTCCGGGTAATGATTTAGTCGCCTCCAATGCCCTGGCCGCTGCCGGAGCGCATATGGTATTGTTTACAACGGGCCGGGGGACGCCTTTTGCCTGCCCCGTACCGACGATTAAGATTTCCAGCAATAGTCACCTGGCCGGTTTCAAACGGAACTGGATAGATTTCAACGCCGGGACCATTGCCGAAGGAGAATCGCGGGAAGCCGCTGCAGACCGCCTTTTCAAATATATTCTCGACGTAGCGTCAGGTCGTGTCCATGCGAAATCGGAAGCCTTGGACAAGCACGAACTGGCTATATTCAAAAACGGAGTTACTTTATAAGGAGGGAGTGCTATGAGCACACAAGCAGGGACGTTGCCGAGCAAGACGGAGACTGTTGCACCGGCAGCTGCTAAAGAAGGCCATGTCAAATTATCGTGGCGTGAAAAAATTTGTTACGGTTTCGGTGACTTTGGGAACGGCTTCATGTTCGACTTGGGTCAGGCCTATTTGACGAAATACTGGATTGACGTCTGCACCATTCCGGCAGCTGCCGTTGCAGGTATCTTCGCCTTTACGAAAATCTTCGATGCTTTCATGGATCCTGTCGCCGGTTCCGTCATCGACGGGCGCAAGAATATCGGTCCCCGCGGCAAGTTCCGCCCGGTCATGATGGCGTCGGCAGTTATCCTGGCCATTTTGACGGTCATTACCTTTACCATGCCGGACCTCTCGCCGACAGGCAAGATTCTCTTTGCTTATGGGGCTTACATGGCCTGGGGCCTTGTTTACTCATTTACAAATATCCCTTATTCTTCCCTGGCCAGCGTCATGACCCGTGATGTTGAGGAACGAAGTCAGATGGCGACAACCCGCCAGGCCGGTTCTATCGGGGCCCAGCTCATTACCGGTATGGCTTTCGTACCGGTCGTCCTCATGTTCGCTTCGCCTCATGAAGGCTTCTTTGCCGCGTCTATCGTCATGTCTATCATCGGCGTCATCGGCTTTGCCATCTGCTATTTCAACTGCCATGAACACGTTCCGGTCAAGCGCAATACCCAGAACGAACAGAAGGCGAAATTCTCGGACTATATTAAACTCGTGTTTACTAACAAACCGCTTTTATGCATTATTTTGATGACCTTGTTTACTATCTCGGCTATGAACACGAATAACCAGATGATGATTTTCTTCTGCCAGTATAACTTGGGTCATATGGGCTTGCAGCCGATTGTAAACGGTATCATGATGGGCTGCTCCGTCGTCGGTATCCTGCTCATTCCGAAACTGGTCAAACTGTTCGGCAAGAAAAAGACGGCTATCGGCGGCCTGCTCATCGGCTGTGCAGCTGACCTCTTGAACTTCGTCATCCCGACCAATATTTACACTTTCATCGTACTGGTTACGATCGGTTACGTCGCCCTGGCGATTCCCAATGGCGTTACCTGGGCTTTCGTTTCCGACGTCATCGACTACAGTGAATGGCACAACGGCATCCGTAAAGAAGGCATTACTTATGCTGCCTTCAACTTCTCCCGTAAAATCGCCCAGGCCCTGGCAGCTGTCGTAAGTTCGGGCATCCTGGTACTGACAGGCTATGTCGCCAATGCCGTCCAGAGTGAAATGACTTTGATGGGCATCAAAGCCGCCATGACCTTGTATCCTGGCGTTGCCCTCGGCATTGCCGCTATCATCCTCTATTTCTTCTATGGTTTGACAGACGATAAATTCAAGAAGATTGCCGATGATCTGAACCATGGGAAATGGGAACACGGCACGATTGAATAAGGAGGCTTTGTCATGAAAGATAA
>CABMPA010000243.1 GCA_902388315.1 uncultured Megasphaera sp.
TGCAGACACCGGCCCAGGTATAGAGCCCGTGGAGGGTCATGATCATACTCAGGACCCCGAAGCTGAGGTTCCCTGATGTAAACAGACAGGGTATTACATTTTTCATCTAAACGCGGGCAGGATACCCTAACTTCTTAGGTCGGGGAGGAATGGCCCGCTCCACCTCACTTTCTTAACGGTTAAATTTTTAGTAAAACATGATATAATATTCTTAATGAAGTAATCTCTATTTTAGAAAGGCAGGTGAGAATCATTGTCCGACCTAACTAAAACAATAAAGCTTCGCCTATATGTTACTCCCGAACAGGACATCTTATTCCGCCAGATGACCGAACAGTATCGTCAGGCTTGCAATCGGGTATCCCTGTACCTCTTCGACAACTCATTCAATTTGACGTATCAAAGTCTCAATAAAGCGCTATATAGCAACCTACGCAGTCAGTTCGGTTTGAAGTCGCAGCTGGCCCAGTCTTCCATCAAGACTGCGATTGCCAGATACAAGACGGTAAAACAACAGCTCTTCCAAAATCCTTACCGATACAAGGACGAGAAGGGAAACTGGCAACGCATTACCAAGACGTTGGAATGGCTTTGGAAGCCAATATGCTTTGCTCGCCCGCAAGCTGACCTGGTTCGTAACCGAGATTACAGTTTCGTTGATAATGGTCAAATGCTGTCCATCAATACACTCAGAAAAAGAACCAAGTGTAGTTTTGAAGGCAAACACTTTGCTGAATGTCTTGATGGTACGTACCATCTCGGTACTGCCAAACTCGTTGAGCTGCAAGGGCTGTGGTATCTCCATATCCCGGTGACTAAAGCCGTTGATGACTTTCAGAAGGAAAACGTCCATCACGTCGTCGGTATCGACCGGGGACTTCGCTTCCTTACGGTTAGCTACGATGAGCAGGGAAAGACCGAATTTATCTCCGGTAAGAAAATGGCCACCAAACGTCATAAGTTCCAAGAAGTCCGCAGACAGCTCCAAGCTAAGGGAACTAAATCTGCCAAGTGCAGACTCAAAGCCATTTCCGGGCGAGAGAACCGTTGGATGACTGATGTAAATCATCAGATTTCTAAGACACTCGTCGAAAAATATGGCAAAGACACGCTTTTCGTGCTGGAAGATTTGACCGGTATCAGTTTTGACGAAGGCAAGCTGTCTCGGACAACCAGACAGAACGATGATTTACGGAGCTGGTCCTTCTATCAGCTGGAACAATTCCTGACCTATAAGGCCCATGAGAACCGTTCCGAAGTCCTAAAGGTTTCCGCGAAGTATACGTCACAGCGTTGTCCGAAGTGCGGTACCATCCACAAAGAGAACCGTGACCATCACCGGCACTTGTACCATTGTCAGTGTGGTTATCAGTCTAACGACGACCGAGTCGGAGCTATGAATATCCAGCATCTCGGAAGCCTGTGGATTTCCGGGAACAACCATCCTCAGTATGAAAGAATAACCACTGCCCAGGAGTAAACTCCGTGGCAAAGCGGGTGTTGTCAACCACCCGATGATGTAGGCGGATTTAGGGAGACATCTTTTAGATGCTGTTACCACCTATGTTGTTCCGACTTACAAGCCGCCACTTCTATATGTGGCAGTAGTTGACTGGACAATCCTCCCTATGACGGATTCACCAGCACGGACCTTCTGGCCCTTCTTGACGGTGATCTCGACGTTGTCGCGGACATAGATTTCTGCACACGAACCGAATTTAATCATGCCGTAGAGCTGGCCATGCTGCAACTCATCCCCCAGGGTAACCCAGGAAACAATGCGCCGTGCCAGGATACCGGCAATGATAGTGACCAGGATATCCGTATGGGCTGAATGGATGCCGATGGAATAACGTTCATTAACATAGCCGACGCCCTCTTTATAAGCCGGACGGAATCGGCCGCACGTATATTGCTGGAAGTCGATAGTCCCCGCCAGCGGTGCCCGGTTGACATGGGCATCGAAGATGGACAGGAAAATAATGATTTTCCGGCACTTCTGGTTGAGATAAGCCTCTTCTTCTACTTCTTCGACACCGACGACAGTCCCGTCAGCCGGCGACACCAGGAGGTTGTCGTCAGCCGGTATCGTCCGGCTTGGATTGCGGAAGAAATACATAAAATACCCAGCCAGCAGCAGCGGCAGGACCGCTGCGTAGGCATTGAGGAAATAACCGGCTGCCACGGCCAATAATAAAGGCACGATAATGAAGGGGTATCCGTCTTCCACGATATAAGGTTTGTTCAAGACATCACTTTTCAACTCATCACCTCATCACTTATCCCGGCCGCTCAGCTTGACTGCCGCAACGAATTTCGGCAGCGCCAGCATGCGCTTGAACCGGGTCGGCTCCTTCAACAGGCGATAGAGCCATTCCAAGCGGTTATCCTGCATCCATTTCGGAGCCCGGCCGGCTTTGCCCGCCAGGACATCGAAGGTCCCGCCGACGCCCATGCAGACGCAGGGACCGAGTTCGTAAAGATGTTCGGATATCCATTTTTCCTGTTTCGGCACGCCCAAGGCGACCAAGAGGATGCGCGTCCCCTTGCTGCGGATATCTTCGATGATATCCGTTTCTTCATCAGCCGAAAAGAATCCCGAATGAGTCCCGGCGATATTCAGGGACCCGACTTGCTGCTGCACATTGGCCGCAGCCTGTTCAGCGATGCCCGGGGCACCGCCAAAGAGGTAGACAGCCGTTTGGCGTGCGGCTGCTTCTCTGAGCAGACTGCACGCCA
>CABMPA010000244.1 GCA_902388315.1 uncultured Megasphaera sp.
GCGACTTTGGCGATGCGGTCAGCCCGTTTCTGTGCCGATTCCAGGTCGGCCAGGCAGAGTTCCGTGTTGATCGTTTCGATGTCACGGATCGGGTCGATAGAGCCGTCGACGTGGGTGATGTTCGAGTCTTCAAAGCAGCGGACGACTTCAGCGATGGCATCGGTTTCACGGATGTGGCTGAGGAATTTATTGCCCAGGCCTTCGCCTTTGGACGCCCCGGCGACGAGGCCGGCGATGTCGACGAAGCGCATGACAGCAGGGATTGTTTTTTTCGGTTTATACATGTCGGTCAGGACCTGGATACGTTTGTCCGGGACTTCTACGACACCGACATTCGGTTCGATTGTGCAGAAGGGATAGTTTGCCGCTTCTGCGCCGGCTTTGGTAATCGCGTTGAACAACGTGCTCTTACCGACATTCGGCAAGCCGACGATGCCTACTTCCAAATTGGTACTCAATGGTTAAACCACCTTTATTTGAATAATTTTAAATCAGCAATGCGTTTGACGGCTTCGACCGTGTTTTCTTTGGTGCCGAAAGCAGTCAGGCGGAGATAGCCTTCGCCGTGGGGGCCAAAACCGGAACCCGGTGTCGTGACGACGTGGGCTTTTTCCAGGAGCAGGTCGAAGAAGTCCCAGCTCTTCATGCCGTTCGGCGTCTGGACCCAGGCATACGGCGAATTGGTGGCGCCATAGACGGTGAAGCCGGCTTCGGTCAGGCCGTCGCGGATGATGTGGGCATTTTCCATGTAGTATTCGACGTCAGCCAGGCACTGTTTCTGGCCTTCCAGGCTGTAGTAGGCTTCGGCTGCGCGCTGGACGATGTACGGCGTGCCGTTGAAGAAGGTGCACTGACGGCGGTTCCACAAGGGGTTGAGTTCGACAGCCGTGCCGTCTTTCTTGTAAGCGACGCAGGCATGGGGAACGACGACGTACGAGCAGCGCGTACCCGTGAAGCCGGCGCATTTGGAGTACGAACGGAGTTCGATGGCCACTTCTTTAGCGCCTTCGATTTCAAAGATGCTGTGGGGAACGTCCGGTTCGGTGATGTACGTTTCATAAGCCGAATCATAGATGATGATGAAGTTGTTTTCTTTGGCAGCTTTGACCCAGTTGGTCAATTCTTCTTTGCTCATGGCCGTGCCGGTCGGGTTGGACGGGTTGCAGAGATAGACGATGTCGACCTTTTCTTTCGGCGGTTCGGCTTTGAAGCCGTTTTCCGGAGTGCAGGGGAGATAGACGACGCCGTCGTAAATGCCTTTTTCGGCGTTCCATTCACCCGTATGGCCGCACATGACGTTGGAGTCGAGGTAGACCGGGTAGACCGGATCGGCTACGGCGAATTTGAGATCGTCGCCGAAGATTTCCTGGATGCAGGCGACGTCGGTCTTGGCGCCGTCACCGACGAAGACTTCGTCTAAGTCGAGGTCGATGCCGCGTGTCTTATAGTCGCCATCGATGATAGCCTGGCGGAGGAAATCATAGCCCTGTTCCGGACCGTAGCCGCGGAAGGTTTCAGCTTTGCCCATTTCGTCGACGGCTTTGTGCATGGCGTCGATGATAGCCGGGGCCAGGGGACGGGTGACGTCGCCGATGCCGAGGCGGATGATATTGGCTTCCGGATGTGCTTTGGAATAAGCATCAACTTTTTTTGCAATCGTTGCAAAAAGATAGTTGCCGGGGAGTTTTAAATAGTTTTCATTTACATGAGCCATAAAGGGACCTCCTTGTATTGCTTAGCATAGTAATCTTTTGACAAACTCTATTTTACTACATTATATGGGCCTTGGAAAGATACAGGGGGCCTGGCAGGCATGAGAAAATAAAATCGCCGTCATTCATGATAGTGATTGAATGGCAGCAATTTTTGCCGTATAATGAAAACTGTATCAGAATTTTTTAGGTCAAACATATCAGGGAGGTTTGATTGACTTATGGATTATCAAGGTAAGAAATGCCTCATTGCATATTTTTCTCACGCCGGCATGAATTATGTCAGCGGCAAGATCGTCGACCTGCCCGTCGGCAATACGGAACGGGCAGCCCAGATGCTGCGCCTGTTCACGGGCGGCGACCTCTTCCATATCCGCACGGCTTCAGTCTATCCCCATGACTATCAGGAAGTCGTTAAAATCGCGAAAAAAGAGAAGGCGGACAATGCCCGGCCGGCCCTGGAAAAGGATATTCCCAGCATCGACGACTACGACGTCATCTTCCTGGGATATCCCAACTGGTGCGGTACGATGCCCATGGCCCTGTGGACGTTCCTGGAAAGCCATGACTTTTCCGGCAAGACGATCTATCCCTTCTGCACCCACGAAGGCAGCGGCGTCGGCCGCAGCCTGGAAGACATCCACGCTCTCTGCCCGGACGCCAAACTCGGCAAGAGCCTGGCCCTTCTGGGAACGACCATCGAAGATGCCGAAGACGACATCCGCCGCTGGCTGCGGGATTAGTGGTTCGTGGCTAGTGGCTAGTGATTTGTGAAAATCCCGTAACCATATCGTAGGGGCGCCCCGTGGGGCGCCCGCCGGCATATGCAGGAATCCCGTTATCATCCATTGGTGTGAACGGGACGCCCTTTGGGCGTCCCCTACGAACAACTAACAACTAGCCACTAACAACTTGAAAGGAGCTGTCGCGATGCGACAGCTCCTTTTTTATTCATACCGCAAGGCTTCGATGGGGTCGAGTCTGGCTGCTTTCCGGGCCGGGTA
>CABMPA010000245.1 GCA_902388315.1 uncultured Megasphaera sp.
TGCCGTTCGCCATAGACGTTGGCAAAGCGGAAGACCGTCGCATCCATGCCATATAGTTCGTGATAGACCCGCAGATAATGTTCCGTCGTCATCTTGGTGATGCCATAAGGCGACGTCGGTACGAGCCGTTCCGTTTCCTTCAGGGGGATATTCAGATTATCGCCGTAGACAGCAGCACTGGACGAAAAGAGGATGTGCCCTGTGCCATGAGTCCGGCAGGCTTCCAGCACATGGAGGACGCCTTCCAAATTGGTCTGGCAGTCTTCTACTGGGTGGTCGACCGAAAAAGGAACCATCGTCTGGGCCGCCAAATGGATGACGGCATCAAAATGATGGTCTGCAAAAAGGGCGTCTACAGCCGCTTCGTCGCGGACATCGCCTTCTACCAGTTCCATCCCGTCCGGTACGTGTTCCTTGGATCCACTGGACAAATTGTCAAAAACGACGACATCCACATCATGCCGTCCCTGGAGCTGTGCCAAAATGTGCGACCCAATGAATCCGGCACCGCCAGTAATCAATATTTCCATAATATTAAGCCCCCGTAGATTATTTTTTATCAAAGTCTTTTATACATTGTATCAACAAACGGCAGATGGGGCAACTCTTCTCTCTTACGGATCAAACGGCGGATTTCATCCAATTTCCCTTCACTATCTGCATTCTGCGAATGGAAATCGAGGAGCGTGTCGAGATAGCCCTGTTCCCGCGCCAGCTGACGGCTGCGGGGATAGACCAAGTCAAAATAGAGACAGAGGGCACCGACGTAAAAATCCATAAAGGTCTTCTTGTCCTGCGTCCGCACCAGTTTCCCCTGCCGGGCCTGGGCCATGACGACATCAGAAATGGGCTGCTTTTCAAAATCAGACCAGTCGACATTCCAGATATTCTTCTTTTGGCGCATATACATGACATAGACCCGGAAAATATCGATTTTGTCGGCATCGCGGATGAGCTGGCAAAAAAGCTGTTGCCGCGGCGTCAAATCGCTGCGAAGCTGGTAAACATTATGTTGGTCAACAGCCATACAAATCACATCATCTTGACTCATATCGTCCAAAAAGTCGCGGATATGACCGCCTTCAAATAAATATTGCGCCCCGTATTTGGCATGGTCCATGGAGCGGTAATCGACGAACGTATGATACTCCCGAAGCTGCTCAAAACGGCCGATATCGTGGAGGACCCCGATGAGCCAGGCCAAATCCACATCCTCCTGCGATAAATCCAGACTCAGAGCAATCTGTTCACACAACCCGCTCACCCGCAAAGAATGAGCATACTTCAGCCGTACCCCTTCTTCCTCCTGGTCAAAGCCCTGGACATACTGCGTAAATTGCGATACCACAAAATCCCGATCCATATGACTCACCGAACCACCTTCCTTGTATAATTCAACTATAATGTTCATTATATCATATACTAGCGGACTTGATAATGACGCAGGCCGCCCTTGGGGACGGCCACTCGTATCACACCAATACCTCTACTTCACTCCCCGAATGACCATGACTAAAAAAATTCCAATCATACAACCGATACTGTCGAGCACCACGTCATGCCACGTCGACGTCCAGCCACCGGCAAAATCTGCATTTTGTCATAATTGTTATAAAAGCGTAAAAACGACAGATGTTGTCCATCTGTCGTTTTTCTCTCTGTATCATGCACGAGGCATAGGGTACAATTCCATATCTTGTACATGTTCATTATCTTCAGCAAAAGTAATGATTCCTTTTACTTTTTCTTTTTTCAGCAACATGGGAATCCAGGTCCGGTCGCCTTTCCACATTTCATCGTACGGAAGAGCTGCCGGGTCGAACCATTTCGGTTCCATTTCTTCTGTCTCCTGGACCGTGCCCTGCCAATGGCGGAGGAAGTAGACGAAGCCGATGTGGTCCAGGTCCGGTGAGGCCGAGAAGTGGAAGTCCAGGAAACCGACGAGTTCCAGGTCTTCTTCCCTGGCCATGAGGCCCGTTTCTTCCCGGAGTTCCCGGACGGCGCACTGCAGGAAGTTTTCACCCGCTTCGATCTTACCGCCGAAGCCGTTCCATTTGCTGACGCCGAAGCCGCGCTTTTTACGGCCTAATAAAAGTTTCCCGTCCGAGCGGACGGGAAAGCAAAGTGTCGTAGGACGCATGGTCTTACCTCTTTTTATGGAAATATTCGTGTTCTTTCGACAATTCCTGCAGAATCGTTTCGATGGTCCAGGAAATGTTGTTCGGCGTCAACATGGCCTTGAGGGGCACGTTCTTCAGGCGGCCCCGGCGGATGCTGCTCAGGAGCAGGTTGACGGCCTGGTTGTCAAAGCCGCAGAGAATCAGCGCTTCTTTGGTGACAGGCGGCAGTTTTTCGTCTTCGTTCATTTGTTCATGAACCTTCGTTTCTTCCGTTTCCTGTTTCATAGCGGCGATTTCAGCGATTTCTTCGTCGGTCAGTCCCAGGACTTTGCCGACGGTTTCGCCTTTTTCAGCTTCTGTAACGGCTTTGACCTTCGATTTCGTCAAGAGGGCCAGGAGTTTGACCTGATCCAGGCGTTCCGGTGTAAAGTTGACAGCTAACATCATACGATATGGCATTTGTATCACTCCTTTGTGCAAAAAAGGGAGGCACACGAAGGCTTCTGCCATCATGTAAGGTCCCTTTTACTTTATAGTTTGTAGTATGGAGTTTGTAGTTTGCAGAAGATGGCTTTAAATTTAA
>CABMPA010000246.1 GCA_902388315.1 uncultured Megasphaera sp.
TCTTCCAATTTACTCGGACGAGTGATGATTTCTACTTTTGTAATCGGATGTTCTTCCATTCGTATCACCTCTATAAGTTACGACCGTTAATGCCGGCATTATTGATTGCGGCATTGTCCAAGGATGCATTGCCGAGCGGCGTATTCGGTGTTTCACCGAAGGGGCTGCCGGACATGATAGCATAATTATACCCCCGTTCACCGTGTTCGCCAATATCGAGGCCGGTGATTTCTTCATTCTTATCCGTGCGGACCGTCATGAAGAGGCTGATGATCTTGAAGAGGATGAACGTGCCGACGATGGCCAGGGCGTAAGCGACGACAGTGGAAATGATCTGAGCGACGAGCAGGTCCGAGCTGCCGTAGAATAAGCCGTCAGCGCCAGCCGGGTTGACTTCTGTCGTAGCCCAGATGCCGGTAGCGATGGAGCCCCAGGTACCGCCGATACCGTGGATACCGAAGGCGTCGAGGGAATCGTCATAGCCGAGTTTGGCTTTGACGACGGCGACGGCGAAGTAGCAGATGATGCCGCCGATAGCGCCGATGATTAAGGCCGGAAGGGGAGCGACGAAGCCGGCTGCCGGTGTGATGGCAACCAGGCCGGCGATGCAGCCCGAAGCGGCACCGAGGATGGTCGGTTTACCCTGGACGATCCATTCGACAGCGACCCAGGTGACCGTAGCCGCAGCGGCAGCTGCCTGAGAAGCGATGAAAGCGCTGGCAGCCAGCGCGTTGGCACCGAGGGCACTGCCGGCGTTGAAGCCGAACCAGCCGAACCAGAGGAGGGCGGCGCCGAGAACGGTCATAGGCAGGTTATGCGGAACCATGGGGATTTTCCCATAGCCGTAGCGTTTGCCGAGGAGAACGCAGAGGGTCAGACCCGAAACACCGGAGAGGATGTGGATGACCAGGCCGCCGGCGAAGTCGAGAGCACCGAGTTTGGCCAGGAAGCCGCCGCCCCAGACCCAGTGTGCCATGGGGTTGTAAATGAAGATAGCCCAGAGCAGGATGAAGACGACGAAAGCGTGGAACTTCATGCGTTCGGCGAAAGCACCGGTGATCAGGGCCGGTGTGATGACGGCGAACATGCACTGGAATGCGACGAAAGCCATTTCCGGAATCGTCCCGTTTTCCAGGACGGCCATGCCGACGCCAGTCAGACCGACTTTATCAAGAGAACCGATGAAGCCATTAACATCAGTACCGAAGGTCATGGCATAGCCGATGAGAATCCATTCTACAGAAATCATGGCGACGATGAAGAAACTCTGCATAATCGTCGTCAAGACGTTCTTGTTGCGGACCATACCGCCATAGAAGAAGCCCAGGCCCGGTGTCATGATGAATACCAAAGCTGCACTGATGAGGACCCAGGCCGTATCGCCGGTATCAATCGTCCCCGGATCGGAAGCGAAGGCTGCCGGAGCTGCCATGAGCAGACACGGGAGCAGCACTCCTAAACGTGACCATAATTTTTTCATATTCCCAACCTCCTGACAAATAAAAAAGATGCCTCTCCTGATAGGAATATCAGGAAAAAGACATCATTGTCTACTGTCATATTTTATTATCGCCAGAATATACGAAAAGCCTGGAAAGACAGTTTGCGCTCTCTTCCCAGGCTCCTTTGCCGTCATTATTCTGTTGATGGGATTATTATATAGGTAAAACCCCACTGTGTCAATAATTTTTTTTGAAATTCTTTCAATAAAAGTTAGGATATATTGATTTTCCTAACGATTCAATAAAAAGTATATCATTTAGACGAAAAGAATGTGTCCCAGGAAAATATAAAAAGTCAGGGACACGGCACTGAGAGCTGTCGTATTCATGACGACCTGGGTCGCGTAATCGGGGTTGTTGTCAAATTCGATGGCAAATAAGGCCGTGTTGACGGCTGTCGGGATGGCGCAATAAATGAGGAAGACCGTGGCGCTGACGGCCGTAAAGGTGCCGGGCCGGAAGGCATTGGCAAGGTAAATCATGGCCAGGCCGATGAGCGGCAGGGCCGTCATCTTGAGGATGCTGACAATCCAGACGTCCTTGTCGAGCCATTTAATTTTCGTCTGTGACAACTGGGCGCCGATACTGACCATAGCCAGGGGCAGTAGGGCCTTGCTGGCCATTTCCATGATGGGCCATAAGAAGAAATCCTTGGCGTCCCAGCCGACGTAGCGGGCTATGAGGGCCGCTGCCAGGACATAGAGCAGGGGCATGTGGAACATGACGGACAACGTGTCCCTGGCCGTCAGCCGGCCCCGGCCGGCCTGGTAGAGGCCGAGGGTATTGAGGGAGATGCTCTGGATCATGAAGATGATGATCTGCACGACCATGGCTTCGGCCAGATACGGCGTCTGGCCGTTGACGACGAAGGGATCATGGGAAAAGACGAGGATGATCAGGGCGACGCCGAGATTGCCCGTATTATTGAACATGAAAGCATTGCGGCACGATTCCAGCATGGCCGCGTCGTAATGGCGGATATGAGCTACGATATTGGCGATGATGAAGCAGATGACCATGAAGACGGCAATGGCTGCGATGATATTGATGCTCGTCGCCGGGAATTGGGTCGTATAGATATTGGTAAAAATGAAACTGGGAATGACCAGGAAAAACATGAGCTTCGACAAGGTCTTGACATCGAGGTGGAATTTCTTATCGAGGAAATAACCGAGGATGACGAGAAAGAAAATGG
>CABMPA010000247.1 GCA_902388315.1 uncultured Megasphaera sp.
CTGCGACCGGCGGCCTGCGGGCCACGAGCCCCTAAAAAGCCCTTCACAGGGGCGGCCTATATATGGTATTATATACTGTAAACCCTAAATTATGATTTTTGTGAAAAACGGAGAGAATACATGGATTTTCAGAGCAATCGATTTTATCATATTATTTCTTATGGCTGTCAGGCGAATATGTCTGACAGTGAGCATTATGCCGGTCAGTTGGAAGAACTGGGCTACCATAATACGGAAGATTTGGATACGGCCGATGTCATCCTCATCAATACGTGCTGTGTCCGTGAGACGGCGGAAGACAAGACGCTGGGGAAAATCGGCGAACTCAAGCATTTGAAGAAGCAGAATCCCGATTTGATCATTGCCGTCACGGGCTGCATGGCTCAGGAATGGCAGGATAAGCTCTTCAAACGGGCGCCGCACATCGATTTGGTCATCGGTACGCACAATATCCACAAGCTCATCGAGCTCATCCAGGAACGGCGCAGCAAGGCCGACCATTATATGGCCGCTGATATGACGTTGCCGGCTTTCCACGATATGCCGGTCAAGCGATTCCAGAAATTCTTTGCCTGGATCCCCATCATGAACGGCTGCAACAAGTTCTGCACATACTGCATCGTGCCTTATGTCCGGGGCCGCGAAGTGAGCCGTCCTGTCGACGCCATTGTGGAAGAAATCAAGAAGGTCGCTGCTGAAGGCTATAAGGAAATCACCCTTCTCGGCCAGAATGTCAATTCCTATGGCCTGGATCTCAAGGATGGCACGGATTTCTCCAAGCTCGTCGCCGCTGTCGACGATATCGACGGTATCGAACGGGTCCGTTACATGACCAGCCATCCCAAGGATATGACCTTTGCCATGATCGACGCCATTGCTGACAGCCAAAAGGTCGTCAATCACATGCATCTGCCTATCCAGTGCGGCTCGGATGAGCTCTTGAAGAAGATGAACCGCGGCTACACGGTGGAACATTACCTGGAACTCGTCGATTATGCCCGCAAGCGCATGCCCGACCTGGTCCTGACGACGGACATCATCGTCGGCTTCCCCGGCGAAACGGAAGCGATGTTTGAAGATACGCTGAACCTGCTCAAGCGCGTCCAGTACGATATGGCCTATACCTTCATCTATTCGCCGCGGACGGGGACGCCGGCGGCCAAGATGGAAGACCAGATCCCGCAGGAAGAAAAGAGCCGCCGTCTGCAGCGGCTCATGGATGTACAGAATGTCTACAGTTTAGCCAAGAATAAAGAAATGGAAGACCATGTCTATGACGTCATCGTCGAAGGACCGACCAAGAACGATGCCAATCACTGGTTCGGCCGGACGACGGGCAACAAGATGATCATTTGGGAAAATGACGGCTCCGTCGCTATCGGCGATACGGTCCCGGTCCAGGTCGACAAGGGCCAGACGTGGGTCCTTAAAGGTCACTTATTGCACTAAAGGAAGGTGAGACTTTGGCAGGAAAAAAATTAACGCCTATGATGCAGCAGTACATGGAAGTCAAAGAGCAGTGCCAGGATAAGATCCTCTTTTTCCGCCTCGGCGATTTCTATGAAATGTTTTTTGACGATGCCCTGACGGCGTCGCGCGAACTCGACCTGACCCTGACCGGCCGGGCTGGCGGCAATAAAGAGAAGGTCCCCATGTGCGGCGTGCCTTTCCATTCGGCCGATACCTATATCGAACGGCTGGTCCATAAAGGCTATAAAGTCGCTATCTGCGAACAGATGGAAGACCCGAAACTGGCCAAAGGTATCGTCAAGCGCAAGATCATCAAGGTCATCACGCCGGGCACGATTACCCTGGAAAATGCCGTGGCGTCGAAGCAGAACAACTACATCGGCTGCCTGAACGAAAAGGAAGGTATCCTTTCCATCGCCCTCATGGACGTCACGACAGGTGAATGTCTGTGGGCCGACTGCGCGGCATCGGTCATGGAAGACAGCCTGTTCGACATCCTGGCCGTCTACGAGCCGAGCGAACTCATTTACGCCCACATGGGAAAGGATATGGACGCCGTCCGCGAATACCTGCGCAGCCACCTGGCCCAGTGTACGGTCACGGAATTTCCTGCCGATGACAACGTCGATTACAGTGAACAGGCCCAGTCCTATTTCCCGCCGGAAGATTTTGCCGCTGCCTCGGCGGCCGGCGACTGCATCGGCATGCTCCTGGCCTACGTCAGCGATGTCATGCAGTCCGATATTTCCCACATCAATTCGCTGGAACATATCGACAATGAACGGCGCCTGGTCGTCGATGCGGCCAGCCTGCGCCATCTGGAAATCACGCAGAACGTCCGCGACGGCGGCCGCCGGGGGACGCTCCTCGATGTCCTTGACAAGACCAAGACGGCTATGGGCGGCCGGCTCCTGCGCAAGTGGCTGGAAGCGCCGCTCATCCGCATTGCCGACATCACGCGCCGCCAGGATGCTGTCGAAGACTTCGTCCTCCACGAAATCATGCGCCAGGATACGGCAGACGTGCTGGACCGGATCTACGATTTTGAACGCATCCTGACCCGCATCGAAACGGGGACCGTGAGCCCCAAGGACCTGGTAGCCCTGCGGGAATCCCTGGCCGTCATCCCGCAGCTGAAACAGGTCCTGTCCGGGGCCCGTGCCGACCTCCTGCACAGCCTCAATGACCGCTTGCAGACCCATGACGACGTCTATGACCTGCTCTGCC
>CABMPA010000248.1 GCA_902388315.1 uncultured Megasphaera sp.
GAGCCACGAGCCACGACTCACAAAGCGCCGTTCAGGGCTTTGAGCAGGTTTTCGCGTTTGTCATAGGCCCTGCGGTAGGTAGCCGTATGGTTTTCGTCGGGCACGTAGGTGGCCTTGATTTCCAGCTGGCGCTGGAGGGCCTGTTTGAGGTCCGGTATGTCGCCTGCGGCATAGGCGGCGACGATGCAGTTGGTCGGGACGGCGCCGCCGGCGACTTTGAGGGTCACGACTTTCGTATCCAGCATGTCGGCTTTGATCTGGTTCCACAGGTCATCGCGGCTGCCGCCTTCGGTGATGGTCAGCTGGGTCAGGTCGATGCCGGCCTTGCGGTAGCGGTCGGTGATTTCCATATAGTCATAGCCGATGCCTTCGAGGACGCAGCGCCACATAGCCCCCTGGTCAGAGTCGAGGGTCAGGCCCGTGAAAGTCCCGCGGACGTTGGGATAGTCGCCGTTGCCGCCGGTCAGGTACGGGATGAACATCGCCCCGTCGCAGCCGGGCTGATGGCGCCGGGCCAGTTCGTCCAGCGTCCCGTAATAGTCATCGCCTTCTTCGCGGGCGATGCTGTCCTTGAACCAGCGCAGGGCCAGGCCGCCTGTGCGGACCATGCCCCAGTAGAAATACGTCCCCGGCAGGGTGCCGGAATTGAAGATGAGGTTGCTCCCCGGCACGGACAGTTCGGGAATGATACCGTCCGTCGCGGCGCAGAACATGGCGCACGTCCCGGCGACGTCGACAGCGCGGCCCGCTTCCAGGATACCGCTGCCCATCATGGATTCCATCGTATCGCCGGCACCGGCACAGATGGGGATACCTGCAGGGAAGCCCGTTTCCATGGCATCTTCTTCACAGAGCGTGCCGATGATGTCCCAGGGCTTGACGATGCGCGGCATATAGGCTTCGGGGATGCCCAGGATTTCCAGCTGCTCCGCTGACCATTTCTTCTGGACGACGTCATAGCCCAGGCCCCAGCCGGACATGGCCCCCCAGTCGATGAAGGCGTCTTCCCCTTTGAGGCCGGCCAGATGCATGAGGACATACGGGCAGTTGTGGACGAACTTGACGCCCTTTTCCCGCCAGGCCGGGACGTTCTTCATGAACCAGCGGGCGAACATGGCCGGGAACATGATGTTCGGTTCGGCATTGCCCGTCTCCCGTCCCCAGATATCGAGCTTCTCTGCCTTCAGGGCTTCCACGTCGTCGGCCGTGCGGCTGTCGAGATAGTTGACATAAGGCGTGATGGCGTTGCCGTCGGCGTCGATACCGGCGATACCGCAGATGATCCCGTCGCCCATAATGGCCCGGACCTTGTTCACATCCCAGCCCTTTTCTTCCATCTGGCGGCTGCACGACGCCATGCACTGCTTGATGAGGCGGTAATATTCATCGACATCCATCTGGACCCAGCCCGGCTGGGGATAGGCCAGGTGGGTCTTGGCCGTGTCCATGGCCAGGCAGTGCTGGTCTTCATCATAGACGGCAACTTTGACACTCTGCGTCCCGGCATCGAAACCGAGATAATACTTGTCACTCATGGGTAACACATCCTTTCCGTTCACCCCCGGCAGCCCTTGACCATCCCGCCCAGGCGGCTCACGAGGCCCGTCGTCGACTCATTCGGCTTGGGAAAACGGCGCAGGGCGGTCATGGCTTCGACGTAACAGAAAAATTCTTCCATGGCCGTCTCGATCTGCCCCAGCGTCTGGCCGTCGATGTGCTCGATGAGGGCCAGGTCGTGCTGCTCATAGCGGTTGATATAGCCGTAAAGTGAACAAAACGTACCGGGCCGCTTGGTATAGGAACAGAAAAAGCAGTATTCCACCATGGCATCGCATTTCTTGAGCGTATCCTGCCGTTCGACACCAGCAAATTCCTGTCGTTCCTGGATGATGGTCTTGACCCAGTTGTTCAGGACACCTTCAAAGAAAGCAAACAAAGAAAGAAGTGCAGCCCGGTAATAGCGCCGGGCCAGGAACGTTCCCTTCTTGGTTCCCTTGTCCTGCTGCATGGCAGCCCGTTTCTTAAATGTACAATAATCCTTCCACAACTCTTCATAAATGGAAGCATGCAATATATCCATATCACCATTATGGAAGATGGTGACATCAATCTTAGCCTTCATGAAATCGGCTACCCTCCTACTTGGATAACTTCAGGAAATCCGGGTCTTTCTCGGCCATACGCATGAGGATTTTTTCGTAGCCGCCGCTGCCGTAGACCAGGCAGCGCTTGATGCGGCTGATCGTCGCCGTACTGGCGCCGGTCTTCTTGACGATGTCTTCATAGATATCGCCGGCCTTGAGCATACGGGCCACTTCCAGACGGGCCGAAATGGCCTTCATTTCCTGAATGGTGCAAAGGTCTTCAAAAAATTCATAACATTCGTCGACACTCTTTAATTCCAAAATAGCACGAAATAACTGATCGTGCAAATGATCTCGCAATTTTTCATTTACTGCCATGACAATCCCTCTTTCTGAGACAGATTCCTTTAGTTCGTTAAACACTAAAAACATTATACGGCACGAAAGGCAATCTGTCGAGGGCGTCTCCATCATTCACCCCAAATCGGCCAAATACCAAACGGGATATCTACAGGATTCGCACAAAGCTGTCGCATTAAGGCTGCCTCTTTTTGAGTTTTAAGTTTGTAGTTTTTAGTTTGCAGCAAATGGTAAAAAATTTAAA
>CABMPA010000249.1 GCA_902388315.1 uncultured Megasphaera sp.
AACTGCTAGCCACTAACAACTTTAAAGGGCTTGTCGTCGTGCGACAAGCCCTTTTCTCATTTCTTGAATTTCAAATACAGTCCGTAGACGATGCAGACGACGGCGGCAAAGACGATGCAGCCGATGACTTGTCCGAAGTTGACCATGTGCTCACCTTCTTAGTGCTGGTACAGGAAGGATGCCGTCATGGCCAGGTACGATTCGCCCTGGTAGTTGGGGAAAGCTTCTTTGACGCGCTGCTGGAATTCGTCTTTTGTCTGGCAGGTGGCGGCCAGTTCCTGTACTTTCTGTAAATACTGGATTTTCTGGGCGACCGCTGCCTGGCCTTCCGGTTTATAATGGCCGGTCAGGATGAGGTCATAGCCTTTCTGCTGATAGCCTTTCAAGGTCTGGATGTCCTGGGCAATCTGCTGGCGGCTGGCCAGGATGTTGTGGACGTCGGAACCCATCATGTGGCGGTAGACGGCGTTGATCTGCGGGATTTCTACGCTGTAGGCGTCGTCGCCGGCGTCGATGATGTGGAAGCGGATGCCGGCCAGGGTAATGTCTTTACCGGCTGTGAGTTTTTTGGCCTTCGTTGGCATGGATGTGTCGGCTGCAGAGCCGAAGGCTTTTTCCAGGTTGCCGACGATGGCGTAGACACCGCCGCCAGGCTGCCAGCTCTGCAGGGCATGGGGCGTAGCGTAGATGGGATGGCTGCCGTAGGTGGCATAGCCATTGGGATGATAGGACATGAGTTCGGCGACGACGGGCTTGTCCAGGGTCTTGACGAACTGGCTCCATTCGTTGATGTTATCCGTCAGGATCGTCGATTCCAGGAGGACGACGCCGTCCTTGCTTTCCAAGGCGTAACATTCGTCACTGAGCGGGTCGTTGGTCGCATAGGCATACATCTTGATGTTACCGTAATCATAGGTCGTCACCGTACCGATAGCCAGTTTCTGGACCGATACGGCCGGGGCGGCCTGTTTTTGCTGTACGACGGCAGCCGGTGAAGCGGTCTGCATGGGAGCGGGGGCGGCGAAAGCGGCGCCCAGCGGCAGGGATAAGGACAAGGCGAGAGAAAGAAGAACGGCTTTTTTCATGGGAAAGACCTCCTGTAAATGAACGATTACCCTTAAATGTAACTATTAATATTACAATAAAGACTATAACACTTTTGGTATGTAATGTCAAGAGTTACATAGTAAGTAAATTGCCTTGACAATCATAGATGTAATGTGATATATTACATTACGAAGTTTGATGTAAGGCTAGTAGTTACAATGATGATGCGAGAATGACATCGCATGGAGTATTTGGCAGGGCAGAAGGGAGTTATCTTATGATTTTTTTAGCGATGATGGTATTAGGGGTTATGATTGGTTTTCTCGGGGCTGGCGGTGCCGGCGTGACCATTACTTTATTGACGGTAGGATTTGGCGTGCCTGTCCATACGGCGCTGGCTGTATCCCTGGCTTCGATGACCTTTACGATGATTTCCGGGACTCTCAGCCATTACCGGGAAGGGGAAGTAGAAGTCAAGCCGGGGCTGATCATCGGCGGCAGCGGTATCTTGGGCTCCATCGCCGGTGCCAGTGTTTCCAACCTCATGCCGTCCGACATTCTGTCTTTCATGACAGCTGTCATGCTCATGGCCTCTGGCTTCATCTTGTATATCCGCCTTTATCATGACGGCTGGCTGTCCCGTCATTTCCCCGTACGCAAGACGCTGCTGACAGGGCGCAGACTCTATATTTATGGTACGATTACGGGGCTCATCGTCGGTTTCCTTTCCAGTGCCTTCGGCATCGGCGCCGCTGCGTTCATACAGATTGCCTTGATGGTCGTCTTTGGCATCTCCCTGCTTCGGGCTATCGGGACCTGTATGATGATTGTCCTGCCTATTTCCGCTGCCGGCGGCCTCAGTTATCTTTTTAATGGCCGCCTGGACTTGCTGATTTTTGTCCAGACCTTATGCGGCTTGGGACTCGGTGCCTATATCGGTGCTAAATTTACCCACCTGGCTCCCAAAGGGCTGCTGCAATTCGCCCTGGTCCTGGTCCCCGTCCTGAGTGGTATCATCATGCTGGCTTTCGGCCGGTAACCGCTTATCTTCGACAGACGGCATGGGTTGTGTTATAGTAGAGAAAAAATGGAGGTTTTATCATGACAGATCAAGAACAAATCAAACAATTAGTAGACCGCTATATCCAGGCTATCCATACGCAGGATAAGGATGAATTCCTGTCCTTGTGGACCGGGAGCGACGCCGATACGATGATTTCCATTACCCGCGTCTTTTCCGGGGACCAGGCCATTTATCAGGACTTTTTGATCGACCTCATCCAGCAGCGCTATTCCAACATCGACTTATATAGCGACAGCCTGACGTGTCATCTCATCGACGACCAGACGGCTATCGTCATCTTTGCCTACCATACACAGTGCACCCTGCGCGACACAGGCGAAGACTACGGCATCGAAGGCCTGGAAACACAAGTCCTGCGCAAAATAGGGGGCACATGGAAACTCCAGCACGTCCATTATTCGAAGTAGGGGGATGTCGGATGAAGGTTTCTGCCATCATGGGTGGTCCCTTTCTTGATATAGTTTGTAGTACAGAGTTTGTGGTTTGTAGAAGATTGCTAAACTGTACCCTTTGTCAAGGACATTTTTAAAAGTTTATACCCCTTGTTTTTAG
>CABMPA010000250.1 GCA_902388315.1 uncultured Megasphaera sp.
CAGGCCCCATGCTTTGGCCAGTACAGGCAGGATAAAGGCGATGAGCCCTGTATCCATCGAGTCGAAGAGCCAGCCGAGGCCCGTGACCAGCAGCAGTTTATAGTGGAAACGGCCCAGGGGCAGTGCTTCCAGTCGTTCTAATACCATAACAACAGTTCCTCCTATCTGTACACATGTCATGACAGTTATATTTACATGGCCTTATTGTACCGATATAGAGGGGAAATGTCAATCCTTATATAAGACGCCGACGTCGCGCAGGGCCTGGCCGATGGCATCGAGTTCTTCTTCCGTCGCCGCTTCGACGAGATGCGTATGGATGCCGCCGCTGATGGTACTGAGCATTTCCGCATGGGAATCGTTCATGCGCTTGATATACTGCTGGATGTCCCGGCGGGAATGAAGGTTCAGGGTGCCTTCCAGGTTGCCATAAACTTCGTGTTCAATGACGACGTTATGGACGACGCCGCCGTTATCGACGATGGCATTGAGTTCCGCTTCCATCAGATCCAGGCCATGACAACAGACGAAGACCCGCGTACAGCCCGGATCTGCCGGCGTCACCAGCTGATAGCCGCGGGGCGTCGAAATAATGGCCGTCCCCTGGGCACGCAACAAGGCTACGTCGCCGACGATGATCTGCCGGCTGACGTCACAGGCTTTCGCTAAAGCCGTCCCCGTAATCGGTGATGGTGACTCCTGAAGGATCTGGAGAATCTTCGCTTTCCGTGCACTATTATCCATAAATAAAACCCCTCCTAAATATCTTTATAAACCTGCTGCCCCCGCGTCGGGATGTCCAGGAGCATAGCCAGTCCCCGCCCCCATAACAGGCCGCTGAATAGTCCCGGTACGAATCCCAGGACTTCGTTGAACAGCCAGGAATACCTCAGAAATGGAAAATGATAGACCCCGGCCTGGATGGCTGCAAAGGCCAGGCAGAGCAGGATATTGAACAACAGGGCCCTTGGCATGGGCGGACACCGCAACAGATGCCGTTGCTGGCAATACGTCAGTTCAGGCAGGCCCGTCTTGAACCACAGGCCGAGTCCCAGGCCCAGGAAAAAGGCCATGAGGAAACATAAAATCGTCAGGAACAGATACGCCGTATAATAATAGAGGACAGCCGCTGACCAAAGGGTGACCAGTACGGCCGGGCCGCCAAAGCACCAGATGGGGCAGGTGCGCCCTCTGAAAAAGAAAATGCCATATCCAATCATGGCGATCATCATGCACAGCTGTATCCCTGTCAGTATATCATAGGCACTCATCACGGTCGACTCCTCCTTTCTACCATCTCACTTGAATGACAAGGTGATGTATTTCTAGTATATAGGAGAAACATTAAAAGGAGATTAAAATTTTAAAAAAAATTATCGTAAAAAAAGGCATCCCATGAAAAATTTTAATATCATGGGACGCCCATCAGATAAATTCAATTATAAATCAGAAAAATCAATTGTAGCAAAGAGGTCGTCCAGGGTTTCGGCCCGGCGGATCTGGGTTACACTGCCATCGTCATGGAGCAGGAGTTCAGCCGAACGGAGTTTGCCGTTGTAGTTGAAGCCCATGGAATGGCCATGTGCGCCAGTATCGTGGATGACCAGGATGTCACCGTCGTCGATTTGCGGCAGGCTGCGGTCGATGGCGAATTTGTCGCAGTTTTCGCAGAGCGAGCCGGAGACGTCATAGACGTGGTCTTTCGGCGCATTTTCTTTGCCCATGACCGTGATGTGATGGTACGAGCCGTACATGCCCGGACGCATGAGGTTAGCCATGCAGGCATCGACGCCGATGTATTCTTTCCAGATGTGTTTGTGATGGATAGCCGTCGTGACCAGGTAGCCGTAAGGACCGGTGATGGCACGGCCACATTCAAAGGAAATGCGGCATTTGCCGAGGCCAGCCGGTTCCATGATTTCTTCAAAGTGTTTCTTGATGCCTGCACTGAGTTCGTCGTAGTCGATGAACGATTCTTCCGGACGATACGGAAGGCCGATGCCGCCGCCGAAGTCGAGGAATTCGATGTTGATGCCCAGCATGTTCTGTACTTCGACAGCCAGTTCGAACATCATCTTGGCCGTGTTGATCAGACCGTTGACGTGAAGTTCGTTGGAAACGACCATGGTGTGCAGGCCGAAGTGTTTGACGCCTTTATCTTTGAGGATGCGGAAAGCATCGATGACCTGTTCGCGGGTCATGCCGTATTTGGCTTCTTCCGGCGTGCCGATGATGTCGTTGCCGCCTTTGAGGAGCGGGCCCGGATTATAGCGGACGCAGATCCATTCCGGCAAGGGGCCGCGTTCTTCCATGAATTCGATCATGGAAATGTCGTCGAGGTTGACCAGGGCGCCCAGTTCCATAGCCCGTTTGAATTCGGCATAGGGCGTATCATTGGACGAGAAGACGATGTCGCGGCCCGTGATGCCGACTTTGTCGCACAGTTCCAGTTCGGCCATAGAACTGCAGTCTGCGCCGACGCCTTCTTTCTGCAAGAGGCGCATGATATACGGATTCGGCGTAGCTTTGACGGCAAAATATTCTTTGAAGTCATAAGCCCAGTCAAAGGCTTTGATCAATTTACGGACATTATCGACAATGGCTTTTTCGTCGTAGATATGGAACGGTGTCGGGTGTTCGGCAATGATAGAA
>CABMPA010000251.1 GCA_902388315.1 uncultured Megasphaera sp.
CATCCTTGGCGATGTTGACGAACTGCGGTTCCGTCGGCACGTTGCCGTTGCCGCGTACGACAGAGGAAACGCGCGATTCCGGACGCTGAACAATAGCGCCGATACTGGTCCGCGGGTCCGTCAGGAGCTGGACGCGGGCCGAATGAGGATAGACGTCGCTGATGAAGCCGACGACGCCGCTCGGCGTGATGACCGGCATATCCTTTTCGACGCCTTCGCCGCTGCCGACATCAATGACCATGGTGTTGGTCCACGTGCCGTAGTCACGGGAAATGACCGAGCCGGCCAGGAGCTGGTACTGGTTATGGGATGATTTGAAATTGAGGAGCGCCCGCAGGCGGTCATTTTCGGCTACGACTTCATCGTAGTCGACAGTCCGGCTCTTGAGGTCGGCATTTTCTTTTTCCAGCGATTCCCATTCAATGCGGTTTTTCAAGCTGATGTCGACGATGTGGATGCTCGACGTCAAAGAGTCCATGACGCGGCTGGCACCGTATTCAAAAGGCGACATGATCGTCATCAGCGGCCTGGTGATGAACGGCAGGGAATCACGCTGGCGCCAGGCCCAGCCGACAAGCGCAATGACGATGAATAAGATGAGTACGAAGACGACGCTTCTTTTACCGAACGAAAACAATTTTAAAATCTCCTCCTATATATACGCTGTGCCCCTTCAATGAGGGCCGATAACTTATCACGATCAGCGACGGCAATGCCCGTTCCCTTGGCAACGGCCAATTCCGGTTCGGGTGCCACCATGACCGGCACGCCCAATTCCTGGGTAAAGAGCTGGTCCATGCCTTTGAGCTTGGCGCCGCCGCCGGTGAGGACGATGCCGTTTTCCATGATATCTGCGGCCAGTTCCGGCGGCGTTTCCCGCAGGACATCCTTGACCAAATCGAGGATCTTGATGAGAGGCTTGCCGATGACATGGTAGAGCTCACTCGATTTGATGGCCATTTCCCGCTGAAGGCCGTCGTCGAGGCCGCGGCCCATGAAATAATACCCCCGGTCCTCTAACGGCAGGACGGCTGAGCCGTTGGTCACTTTCATCTCTTCGATGGTCATATCATCAGTGACGATGTCGTACTGATAGCGCAGATAATCTTTGATGGCCGCATTAAAATCAAGGCTGCCCAAGTGGAGCGACTTGGAAACGACGATGCCTCCCAAGGACAACATGGCCACATTGGTCGTACCACCGCCGATGTCGATAACCATGTTGCCGACCGGGTCGTAGACGGGCAGGTTGACGCCGAGAGCCGCCGCTGCGGCTGTTTCTATCAAAAAGGCTTCCTTGGCCCCTGCCTGATAAACCGCTTCCATGACGGCCCGCTTCTCGACGTTCGACGCCGCCGATGGGACGCCGATCATGATGCGCAGGCGCTGGACACTGCGGACACACTTGCTGAGGATGTATCCCAGCATGGTCCGGGTCACACTATAATCGGCAATGACACCATGGACCAGGGGCCGATGGAGCTTTACCGTTTCCGGCGACCGGGATAACAAATCTTCGGCAGCCCGGCCGACAGCAATGATCTTGCTGTTCCGTTCATCCGTCGCCATGACCGATGGTTCAGACAGGACAATACCCCGGCCCTCCACATAGACCTGGGTCGTAGACGTCCCTAAATCAATCCCTATATTTTTAGTTAATGGAGAAAAAATCGAAGCCATAACAAATCCTTTCTTTTTCTTTCGCATATTCTGTTATAGATAAACAGTCATCAATACCATATTTTATCACATTGCGCCTCTTTTCGCATTAACTAATTTGGGGGAATGGAAAAAAGGCGTTGTCCCAGGAAGACAACGCCTTTTTAAGTTAGAAGTTTGCAGTTTGTAGTTTTTAATGCATGGTTTTAAATTTAAAGCCAATTTCTGCAAACTACAAACTATGAAACAAAGAAACTTCGCATGACAGCCGAAGCGGCCACGCGCCACCTGCCCTTTACGCGACCTTCAAGCCGGCACGGTGCAATGCCATGACGATAGGCGTGATGATCAGGCCCGATACGACGGCTTCGGGGATGCCATTGACGGCCGTGATGCCCAGCATGATGTTGATGACGTTCATGAAGGGAATGCCCTGGGCTTCGGCATAGGGTACGCCGACAATGGCCGTAAAGGAACCCAGGAAGAGAATCGTATGGCAGACCGTCGTCAAGACCGCCGTAATGGCAACACGCCATACTTCACGGATCTTCAGATGACGGTAGATTTCAAAAGCAATGATGCCGATCAAAATGCGCGGCACAATACAGATGAAGGCATCAGCAGCGACGTTATACTGCACGGCAAACAGGAGCAAAGCGCTCGGTGCCTGCAAGGAGCGGATAAAGGAAAAGATACCGAACATGAAACCGACAATCATGCCGACCTTGCGGCCTGCCGTCAGGCTGCCGATGATAGTCGGGATATGCAGGATCGTCGCATTCATGATGACCAGCGGGATGAAACCATAGCCCGTAAGGCCTAAAAAAATCGTAATCGCCGATAAAAACCCGGCAACCGTTAACTGACGAATCGACAAAAAAGTGCGGCGTGCCGGCATGGCGCCAGCGACATTCTGTTTTTCCATGTTTTTCCTCCGTTCTCGCTCTTTCGCAAGATACAAGT
>CABMPA010000252.1 GCA_902388315.1 uncultured Megasphaera sp.
TCTTAATGCGACAGCCTCTTTTTTTGTATCCATCCTATTCATGCGTGCTGTTTTGTGCTACAATTAAAAACTATATAAACAGCACCTCTGTAGTAGGGGCTTGCACGTGGCAAGCCCGCTCCAGGATATGAGCGATTTTCCCGTTTAGGGAGAGTGTCACCCAATATCCAGCAGGTCGCCCGCGTGGCGACCTCTACGGTGCAAAAAGGGATATTTTTTGTTATAATTAAAAACTATATAAGAAGAGGGAAAGAGGGGTTTACGATGAGTGCAATTAAAACGGAACTGGCAGCTTTTATTGCTGCCCATACGAGTGATGATTTTGTTATGACGCCGATTACTATGCGCGAAGCGTCGCTGCATACGGCATGGGAACAAGAACTGCCGAAAGTGCCGATGGCATCGGTCGTCGATACGGTATTGGACGGCTGTGAGGTCTACGACGTGCCGATCCGCATCTATATTCCCGATACGAGCCGGCCCCTGCCGGTCCTGATCTACTATCATGGCGGCGGCTTTGCCATCGACACGGTTGCCGTCTACGACCCGGTCTGCCGCCGCATGGCCCAGGCCACGCAGCATATCGTCATTTCGCCGGAATATCGCCTGGCGCCGGAAAATCCGTATCCGGCCGCTTACGAAGATGCCCTGGCCGTGGCCCGGAAGGCCCTGCCAAAGCTTGATGAACTGCAGATTCCTTATGAAGCGGACCTGACCTTGTGCGGTGACAGCGCCGGCGGCTGCATGGCGGCCTATACGAGTCAGGCCCTGCAGCACGAGGCATCCCTTCCGCTGACTCATCAGATCCTGGTCTATCCCTGCCTGGATATGACCCATTCCTTCCCGTCGGTCCAGGAGAACTGCAATACCCGGACGGGCTTTACACCGGCCAAGATGACCTGGTACTTCAACCAGTGCTTCCGCCCCGGTGACGACCGCCGGGCTGCGTCGCCCCTCTTTGGCGAACTGTCAGCGGATATGCCGGCGACGCTGGTCTTGACGACGCAGTTCTGCCCCTTCCGCGACGAAGGCCGCGACTACGTGCGCCGCCTGGCGGCCCAAGGCGTGCGGGTCGAAACGTATAATTACGATAACATGGTCCATTCGTACCTCAACTTTGAAAAAATATGCTACGATGAAATCTGCGATACCTACCGGCGCATGGCCGATTTTTTGCAAGACTGAGGGAAATGGCTTATACTAAAAACATAGACTACGTTCAGTAAAGGATGTGTTTTTTATGAAGAAATGCCAACACTGCGGGGCGCCCTTGCAGGACAGCGACCGCTTCTGCCAGGCCTGCGGTGCCGAACAGCTGCCGGAAGAAGCGCCGAAAAAACGCATTTGCCCGGAATGTGGCAAATGGGTGAACGTCGACGGGAAATTCTGCCCTTTCTGTGGTGCCGAACTGCCGGAAATGGACGATGACGAACCGGTCATCGACGAAGAGACAGGGACAGAAACTTTTGTCCATAAGCACCGGGAACCGGTCCGGGACGAAGAACCGCCCCGGCCGTCACAGCCGGCGCAGCCGATGGAAAGACCGGTCATGCCGGACCGGCCGACGCCGCCGCCTTTCCAGGAAAAGCCTTTTTACGTGCGCTATCAGAAGGCCATCATCGCCGGTATCGTCGTCCTCGTCCTGGCTCTTGCCGCTGCCGTGGCCTTCCACTTCTATGGCAGCCGCAGCAGCGGGGATTACGTAAAGGATGCCGTCTCCCTGTCGCAGCAGCTGGCATCGGAAAATGAATCGGTCACCACTACGGCCAAGCGCCTGAGCCAGAAGAGCAAAGGCGACGATGTCGATTCCCTGGTCAAGGATTTGGGCAAGAGCCGCAAGAACGTCGAAAAGATGGCCAAGAATTATCAGCCCAAGACCATTCCCGACTCGTATACCGCCGATGACCAGGCGATCCGCGAAGTCATGCGCGACCAGATGGCCATGTATGACACAGCCATGAGCATTGCTGGAAATCCGTCAGACGACGCTATCAGCGAAAAATTAGACGACCTGCGCGACGAAGTCCAGAAGGCCAAGAAGACAGCGCGGACCATCAAGGTCCCCGGTGCCGATTTCACGGCCGCCGTCGATGGCGACGACCTGGTCAGCTACCTGGAAAAATACGTCAGCGTCCAGACCAAGCCCGACGAAACGCCGCCGCCTGAAGCCAAGGCCGATCCGGATAAGCAGATCCTGGCGTCCTATGCCAGCAGCAAGGACTTGTTCAATGACGATATCGGGAAATTGGCCAGCGACATCAACGCCTACTTGAACAATCACCAGGACTTCAAGGGCAACCGCGAATTCACCAGCCGGGCCAATACGCTCTACGTCCAGATTTCCAAGACCCGCAACCAGCTGGACAACGATACATCCATCGACAACACGGCCATGAAATATAAGCTCGATGCCCTCTTCCAGGCCGAACAGGACCGCATCCGCGGCCTCTACGACGGCGTCAGCGCCAGCCAGCGCGGACAAGATTACCGCCCAGGCTTCCAGCGTGGCCAGGCCGCCTCGAACCGCTACGATAAATTGAATGATGAATGGAATAGGTTATAATGTTAGTGGCTAGTGGCTAGTGGCTAGTGGCTAGTGGCTAGTGGCTAGT
>CABMPA010000253.1 GCA_902388315.1 uncultured Megasphaera sp.
TAGGGCAATCTAGGGACTTTCACCCATAAGAGTACGCCCATGCCGGGCGCACACTGCGAAAAGGAGCTGTCCTAAGACAGCTCCTTTGTTTTGCAAGGGACTTGTCGGCCACGGCCAACATCGCTTACACGCTTGTTGTTTTTTTGGTGCCGGGGACCGGAATCGAACCGGTACGGATATCTCTATCCGACGGATTTTAAGTCCGTTGCGTCTGCCAGTTCCGCCACCTCGGCATGACGAAAGATGAAAATATGGAGGCGGCACCCAGAATCGAACTGGGGATGAAGGTTTTGCAGACCTCTGCCTTACCGCTTGGCTATGCCGCCATATATGGAGCGGAAAACGAGGCTCGAACTCGCGACCCCCACCTTGGCAAGGTGGTGCTCTACCACTGAGCTACTTCCGCATTTGTGGTGCTCAGGGACGGAATTGAACCGCCGACACGGGGATTTTCAGTCCCCTGCTCTACCGACTGAGCTACCTGAGCAAGTGGCGACCCCGATCAGATTTGAACTGACGATCTTCGCCGTGACAGGGCGACATGTTAAACCGCTACACCACGGGGCCACTTTCTTTCGTTCTTTCGAGGTCGTTTCGGTATTTCTTAGTGCCTCGAACAAAAACTATTCTACTACAAGAAAAGGGTTTTGGCAAGTACTTTTTTTATTTTTTTCAAACTTTTTTAATCGGCAAAAAAAGAGACGCCCTATGATGGCCGAAACCACCACGTGACGCCTCTCTGTAATTCAAAAAAGGTTATTTTGCATAATCCACCATCCGCGTTTCACGGATGACGACGACTTTGATTTGGCCTGGATATTCCAGTTCCGCTTCAATTCGTTTGACAATGTCATGGACCAACAGGACGCAGGCCGATTCATCCAGCTTGTCCGGCTTGACCATGACTCGGATTTCGCGGCCAGCCTGGATGGCGAAGCAGTCTTCGACGCCATCGAAAGATTCAGCGATTTCTTCGAGCTTCGTCAGGCGCTTCAGATAGTTTTCCAGCGTTTCCCGGCGGGCACCCGGACGGGCAGCCGAAACGGCATCTGCTGCAGACACCAGGACGGCTTCGACGCTATGCGGTTCTTCATCGCCATGATGAGCCGCGATGCAATTGACGACCAGTTTGGATTCGCCGTATTTCTTGGCAATTTCCGTCCCGATCGAAACGTGAGTCCCTTCCAGCTCGTGGTCCAGGGCCTTGCCGATATCGTGTATCAGGCCGGCCCGTTTAGCCAGGTTCTCATCGACGCCCAGTTCAGCCGCCATGATGCCGGCCAGCTGAGAAACTTCGATGGAGTGGCGCAGGACATTCTGGCCATAACTGGTACGATAGCGCAGGCGGCCGAGGATTTTGATGAGTTCAGGATGCAGACCGTGGACGCCCGTTTCATACGTCGCCTGTTCGCCAGCTTCGCGGATCTTCTGATTGACTTCTTTGCGGGCCTTTTCGACCATTTCTTCAATGCGTGCCGGATGGATACGGCCATCGGCAATCAGTTTTTCCAGAGCAATGCGGGCGATTTCGCGGCGAATCGGGTCAAAGCACGACAAGATGACGGCTTCCGGCGTGTCGTCGATGATGAGGTCGACGCCGGTCAGCGTTTCAATAGCCCGGATATTGCGCCCTTCGCGGCCGATGATACGGCCTTTCATTTCATCGTTCGGCAGGGAAACGACAGATACCGTCGTTTCAGCGACATGGTCAGCAGCACAGCGCTGGATAGCCATGGAAATGATTTCCCGGGCCTTGCTTTCGGCTTCTTCTTTGGCCTGGTCTTCCAGGTTCTTGATCATCTGCGCCGTTTCGTGCTTGACTTCAGTCTGAACGTTGTTCAGGAGCAATTCCTTGGCATCTTCATATGTCAAGCCGGAAATCCGTTCCAGTTCAGCCATCTTCTGTGCATGAAGGGCTTCGATTTTTTCCTGCATCTGCGTAACTTCATCTTCTTTACGCTGCAGGGCATCTTCCTTCTTCTCCATGGAATCGGATTTCTTGTCCAAATGTTCTTCCTTCTGCAACAGGCGCCGTTCAAAACGCTGCAATTCATTGCGGCGTTCCTTATGTTCCCGTTCTGCGTCGTTGCGCATCTTGTGGACTTCTTCTTTCCCTTCCAGGACGAGTTCCTTCTTGCGGGCTTCTGCGTTCTGCTGGGCCGTGGCAATGATGCGCTGCGCTTCGACTTCAGCCTGGCCAATTTTGCCTTCGGCGATTTTCTTGCGGTAAATATACCCGGTGCCACCGCCGATGAGACCGCAGGCGACTGCTGCAGCAATAATCGTTAGCATAGTAATGGATTCACCTCCCCTTTCACAAAAAAAAGCCGAACCCTCAGTCCGGCTTTTTTTATGAGTATGTAAAATTTACTTCATGTTCAAAAAACCTACAATTATGCAAAATATAGACCAGTGTATCAAACCGGCTCTCTTAATTGTAAATTTTTTTTATATCAATGTCAAGATAGACTTGACGTTTCTGACATACGGCAATCACCAATCCGCTTCGTCCCGGGAGTTTGACACTTAATTCATAAAAAAATGCCCATGAAGCCAGTAAATAAGCG
>CABMPA010000254.1 GCA_902388315.1 uncultured Megasphaera sp.
CTACAAACTCCGTACTACAAACTATAAAGCAAATGGGGCCTGCGATTTGCTAGCTGCTAGCTGCTAACCGCCAGCTGCGGCGCTGCAGGCGCCTACATGGCGAAGAGGTCGATCTGTTCGTCTTCGGGCAAATCGCCGAGGCAGCCTTCCTGGCTCATGACATCGACCAGGGACTGGGACACTTTGCCGCGCATCTTGAGGTCGGCCTTGGAGCTGAACGGCGCCTGCTCGCGGGCGGAAACAATCTGTTCGGCGACGTTGGCGCCCAGGCCGTCGATGGCCGTAAAGGGCGGCAGGATCTTGCCGTCGCAGATGGTGAACTTCGTCGCCGCCGAGCGGTTGATGTCGACGTTCATGAAGGAAAAGCCGCGGAGGCTCATTTCCTTGGCCAGTTCCAGGGCCGAATAGAGGTCCTGTTCGATCTTCGACGCGCTCTTTCCCTTGGCAGCGATTTCCTTCATGGCCCGTTCCTGCCCTTCCAGGCCGTGGATCATGGCCGACAGCTTGAAGGCCTTGGCGCGGATCGTAAAGAAAGCGCAGTAGTAGGCCAAAGGCTGGTTAATCTTATACCAGGCGATGCGGAAAGCCATCATGACGTAAGCTACGGCATGGGCCCTCGGGAAGAGGTAGCCGATCTTGTGGCACGAATCGATGAACCACTGGGGAATTTGGCCGGCCTTCAGTTCCCCTTCATAGTCCGTCGTCTTCTGGCCCAATTTATTGAGCTTGTCGATGCCCTTGCCCTTACGGACATTTTCCATGACCTTGAAACTCGTCTTGGGCTTGATGCCGTGCTGGATGAGATAGTTCATGATGTCGTCACGCGTCGAGACGGCTTCCTTCAGGGGGACCGTACCGGACGTAATCAAGTCCTGGGCATTGTTCAGCCAGACGTCGGTGCCGTGGGAGAAACCGGAAATGCGGACCAGTTCGGAAAAGGTCTTGGGCTTGGTATCGACCAGCATCTGACGGACGAAGGACGTACCGAATTCCGGGATACCCAGGCTGCCGACTTTCGAGCCCAGTTCTTCCGGCGTCACGCCCAGGGCCTTGGTCGAGCTGAACAGGCTCAGCGTCGCCGGGTCATCAAAGGGAATGGTCGTCGCCTTGATGCCGGTCATATCTTCGAGCATACGGATGACTGTCGGATCATCATGGCCGAGGATGTCGAGCTTGACCAGACGGCCTTCGATGGAGTGATAATCGAAATGGGTCGTAATGATGCCGCTGTCCTTCTTGTTGGCCGGATACTGGACCGGCGTGAAGTGATGGACGTCCATATCGCGGGGAATGACCATGACGCCGCCCGGATGCTGGCCCGTCGTATTCTTGATGCCCGTGCAGCCGGCGACCAGGCTGTTGACATACGCGTCGTTGACCTTAATGCCCTTGGCATCGGCCCACTTCATGACGTAGCCATAAGCCGTCTTGTCCTTGACGGCACCGATGGTCCCGGCGCGGAAGACGTTGTCCTTACCGAACAGTTCTTCCGTGTATTTATGAGCTTTCGGATGGTATTCGCCGGAGAAATTGAGGTCGATATCAGGGACCTTGTCGCCGTCGAAGCCCAGGAAGATAGCGAATGGAATATTGTGGCCATTCTTGTGGAGCGGCGTCCCGCACTTCGGGCAGACCTTGTCGGGCAGGTCGAAACCGCCACCTACTTCGCCGTGGGTAAAGAACTCGCTCCACCGGCACTTGGGGCAGACATAATGCGGCGGCAGGGGATTGACTTCGGTAATATCCGACATGGTCGCTACGAAAGACGAGCCGACGGACCCACGGGAGCCGACGAGGTAGCCGTCGTCATTGGAGTGCTTGACCAGCTTGTGGGCGATGTAATAGAGGACGCCGAAGCCATGGCCCAGGATGGATGTAAATTCCTCTTCCAGCCGGTCTTCGACGATCTTCGGCAGCGGGTCGCCGTAGATTTCATGGGCCTTTTCATAGCACATGTTCTTCAAAGCTTCCGACGAACCGGCAATCTGCGGGAAATAGAGCGTTTCCTTTGGTACCGGCCGGCAGTCGGCGATCATGTCGTTGATTTTATTGGGGTTAGTAATGACCACTTCCCGCGCCCGTTCCTCGCCGAGATAGGCAAATTCAGCCAGCATCTCGTCGGTCGTGCGCAAGTAGAGGTCGGGCTGGAATTCCGCATCCTTGAAGCCCTTGCCAGTCATGAGGATTTCCCGGTAAATCTTGTCTTCGGGGTTCATGAAATGAGCATCGCAGGTGGCGACGGTCAATTTCCCCAGGTCATCGCCGAGCTTGAGGATCGTCCGGTTGATGTCGCGCAGGCCTTCTTCATCGGCGACGAACCCTTCGCGGACGAGGAAGCCGTTATTGGTGAGCGGCTGGATTTCCAGGTAGTCGTAGAACGATGCGATTTTCTTCAGTTCTTCATAAGGCAGCTTCTTCTGGACCATGGAACGGACCAGTTCGCCGGCTTCACAGGCCGAGCCCAGGATCAGGCCTTCGCGGTATTCTGAC
>CABMPA010000255.1 GCA_902388315.1 uncultured Megasphaera sp.
TATAATAAAACAAAAAATCCTGCCACCAGGGCAGGACTTTTTTTAGGCTCTCTTTCGTCTGAACAGGCTGTGCTTTTCCATGAAGACGAAGAGAATCGGAATGATGACCAGCGTGAAGACCGTCGATGTCAGCAAACCGCCGATGACGACGACGGCCATGCTGGCCCGCGTTTCCGCCCCGGCTGTCATGGACAGGGCCGTAGGCAGCATGCCGACGACCATCGTCAGGGTAGTCATGAAAATCGGGCGCAGCCGGACGCGGCCGGCCTGGATGACCGCGCTGCGCGGGTCCAGACCCTGCTCGTGCATGAGAGTCAGCGTATAGTCCAAAAGGAGCGTCCCGTTCTTGGCGACCAGGCCGTCCATGACCAGGATGCCGATAAGGGAATAAAGGTTCAGCGTATTATTGGTCAAAAACAGCAGGAACAGGGAGCCAATGAGGCCCAGGGGGAGTGAGAACATGCGGATGAACGGCGTCTTGACCGATTCATAAAGGATGGCCAGGATCATGAATATCAGGATGAGCGACAGCAGCAGGGCTTCGCCTAAATCGGTGAAGGTCGTCGTCATCTGGTCGGCCTGGCCAGTGAAGCGGAAAGTCACGCCGTGCAGGTCCATGGCGTTCAGATGATGGGTCACGTCCTGGATGACCTCGTTCAGCGGCCGTCCCTGAGGTGAGCCGCCGAGGGTGATGCTCCGTTCCTTGTCGGTCCGGCGGATGGTGACCGGCCCTGTCCCGGCCTGGACCTTGGCCACGTCGGCGATGTAGATGATGTGGCCGTTGGCGTTGAGGGGAATCGTTTCCAGGTCAGACAGGCGGAAAGCGTCGGACCCTTTGAGGCGGACGTAGATGTCCGTATCGTTGTTATCGTTCTTGGAGTCATTGGCCAGGACGCCGGCTTTCTGGCCGCTGATGGCATTGGAGAAGGTGTCGTTCAGATCGCTCAGGGATGTGCCGTATTGCTTTAATTTATTGCGGTCAACGATGAGCTGGTATTCGGGCATACCGTCTTCGTAGGAGCTGCTCACATCGCGCAGACCTGTGATGTCGGTTTTCATCATCTTTTCAATGACCCGTGACTGGTCCAGCAAGGTCTGGCTGTCCTTGCCGCGCAGTTCCAGACGCAGGTTGCCGGACCCGCCGCCAAAACCGCCTGTCGTACCCGAAACGGATGCCTGGTCTTCTTTGACCCGGACGTCACCGTCATAGATGTGGTCCGAAGCGAAGCGGCGCACGTCGTTGGTGACTTCCCATATTGTCCGCGACCGGTCGCGCCGGTCTTTCAGCGTTACCTGGATATTGGCCTGGTTCAGGCCCTTGCCGCCGATCATCGACGTATAGTACGTGACTTCCGGGACTGTCTTTAAGTAGTCTTCGAGCTGGCGCGCTACTTTATCGGTCCGCGTCAGATTGGCATTGGTCGGCAGTTCGACGGTGATGCGGAAACTGCTTTCATCGGTCTGAGGCATGAATTCTGAACCGACCAGGCCCGTCGGGAGCAGAGCGGCTGCGGCGATGAACAGGACCAGGACGGGGATGACCAGCTTCCTGGCGTGGTCCAGGCTCCAGGTCAGGATAGACGTATAGTGGTTACGGGCGCTCTCTTCAAAGGCATCCATTTTATGCCAAATCGGTTGGTCCGGGATTTTCAGGCCCAGGCGGAACAGGCGCGATGCCAGCATCGGCGTCAGGGTGAACGAGACGAAGAGAGAAAAGAGGGTAGCGAAGACGATGGTCAGGCCGAATTGTTTGAAATACTGGCCGACCATGCCCGTCATGAAGGCGATGGGCAGGAAGACGACGACATCGCAGAGCGTAATGGCAATAGCAGCCATGCCGATTTCTGAGCGGCCGTGCAGAGCTGCCGACTTTGGCGCTTCGCCCTGCATGAGGTGGCGGTGGATGTTTTCCAATACGACGATGGAGTCGTCGACGAGGATGCCGATGCACAGGGCCATGCCCATGAGAGACATCATATTAAAGGTGAAGCCCGCCAGGTACATGGCAAAAAAAGTAGAAATCAAGGACGTCGGAATAGCAATCATGACGGCCAGCGTCGACCGCCAGCCCCGGAGAAAGAAGAACAGGACCAGGCCTGTCGTGCACAGGCCTTCGATGAGGGTCTGCAAGGTGTTGTGCAGGGAATTGCGGATATACGAAGCCGATTCATTGGTAATGGTAAAGGTATAATCCGGATTGTCCTTCCGCAGTTCGTCCAGCTTTTTGGTCACATTGTCGACGGTGTTGACGACATTGGCGTCGCTGTTCTTGTAAATGGCCATGACGACGGCATCATCGCCGTTGACCCGGGCATAACGCGTGACCCGCTGGTCCTGGCGCTTGATGGAAGCGACGGCCGTCAAGGGAATCCTGGCGCCTTTGGCATTAGTGACCTGGACCTGGGACAATTCGTTTTCATCGGTATACTGAGCCTTGACGCGGACGTCCGTCGTCGTGCCTGACGAATAAATCGTCCCCGACGGCATGA
>CABMPA010000256.1 GCA_902388315.1 uncultured Megasphaera sp.
TTGAGTTTGAAGTTGAAAGTTTGATGTTTGATGTGGATGTTTTTAAATTTAAAGCCATCGCTTCAAACGTCATACATCAAACCTCAAACATTAAAGAGAATGGGACCTCGCATGATGGTAGAAGCCTTCGTGCGACAGCCTCTTTTTTATGCCATTAATGCTGAGACGGTGCCGGCTGGGCATCGAGTTCAGAAGCTAAGTCGTGGTCGGTCATGGCGCAGACGGCCGAGTCGGACCAGACGTTTTCGGCGGTTTCGATCATGTCGATGATGGTGTAGATCGGCAGGATGATACCCATGATGCCGATAGGGGCACCGATGCCGGACATGAGCGACAAGGTGAGGAAGTAGCAGCCCATGGGGACGCCGGCGTTGCCGACGGCAGCCAGGACGGCGACGAAGAGCCAGGCAATCATGGTGCCGATGGAGAGGTCAAAGCCGCCATTCTGCATGAGAAACAGGGACGTGACCAGGATGAAGGCGGCACAGCCGTTCATGTTGATGGTCGTGCAGATCGGCAGGACGAAGCGCGATACCTGGGGATGGACGTTGAGGCGCTGTTCAGCCGAAGCCAGAGTGACCGGCAGGGTACCGGCCGAGCTCTTGGTGAACAGGGCGACGGCGATGGCCGGAGCCATCTTGCGGAAGACGTAAATCGGATTGAGGCCGCGGAGGACCAGGAAAATCGGCAGGACGATGAAGAACTGAATGAGGTTGCCGCCGAGGATGACCAGGGTGTATTTGCCCAGGGCCCCGACGATGACACCGGCTTCAATCTGAGCCGACAGCTGTGCCGAGAAAGCCAGGATGCCGACCGGCAAGATCCAGAGCAGGGCCCGGATGAGGGTGAACAGGACTTCCTGCAGTCCCAGGAGGCCTTTCAAGAGGACGGCGCGGTTTTCTGTCTTAGGCATGAAAGCCAGGGCCAAGCCGACAGCGGCAGCGATGAGCATGACCGAAAGGACGTTGCCCGACAAGAACGGCTGGAGCATGTTGTTCGGGATGACCGACAGGAAGTGGTCGTAATAGGTGACTTTTTCCAATTTCTGCGGGACATTGGAAACGCCGGAATTGATGAGGTCTACCGGCAGGTTGCCCGGTGCGATCCAAAGGTAAAGGACCAGGCCGATGGCGGCGGCACAAATCGTCGTCAAAAGCGTGTAGGTGACGGCGTGGGCGAAGATACGACCCGTTTCTTTCTTGGCTCCCAGAGCCGATAAGGTCGTGATGACAGCTAAGGCGATGGTCGGTACGGCGATGAACTGGAATAAGCGCGTGAAAACAGTAGCAATGAAATCAAATAATTGGTTCAATGCCGGAATACCGAGCCAGCCTAAGATTGCGCCAATGATCAAGGCGCCCATCCACAAGGCAAACTGACGGCCGCGATGCTGGCCCTGGCTGCTGCGGATGGCTTCCCGGGCTTGTTCTTGGACCCGGTCTTGAGATTCGTTGGACATGATTGTCTCCCCCTTTGATAAATATAAACAGTTCCTAAATAGAATACCGTTTTAGTATATTATAGAAGAGGGGAGAGCGTCTGTCAATGGAGAAGGGACGGGTCAGTAAAAAAAGACACGTAAAAGGACCGATACACACGCGACATATGTCTACCGGTCCTCTACGTTATAGGATTCATATTCATCTCGTTTTTGGTTCTGGTTACTTTAACCTCGTACAAAAATGTTGAAACAATCATCGTTCGTTGCGCTTGGATTTACTAGACTAACCTATTTGAAAAACATCACACCCATTCGAAAAGTTCGAAGCACTTCAAGTCAAGATAAGTTAATTCGTAATGTTCATCGACGAACGCTTGCTGATCCTATGGACATTATTTAGTTGTTAATGATCAACGCAATGAAAACTAAATCGTTCTGACTTTTGTTTTCCAAGCTGTGACCCTTGCCATCCGATGTGTAAGTAACGTCTCCTGGTTTAACGGTCCGGATTTCTCCGTTGTCGTCATATTCTCCCTCTCCGGAAAGGATGTAATATGCTTCTGCGTTGTCACTGTGAACGTGATAGCCTAAGGAACATCCAGGTTTCAATGTGATTTCAGCGAACATACCAACTTTATCCTTTAGTTCGGTGGCGCTCAGAAGTCTTTTCTTCAAGATGTACCCCTTACCGCCGGCGGCATGTTCTACTTTCTCTATTTCCACTGGACTCACCCCTTTCTAATGCGCTTACAAAGGAAGCAACTTGCTTGCGATTCCTTTCGCATCTCTTGGCTATATTATAGCATAGTTTTTTACGTTTGTCATGAGATAGACGAAAATATATTATGTCCATTGTGCATCAAAGAATAGATGTGTATAGCCTTTGGGAATAATGGTGGGGCGCAGGTCGCAGGTCGCAGTTAGCGCATGGGGCTGTCGCACGAAGTTCTTTGCCATCATGCGAGGCCCCTTAAACTTAAAAGTTTTTCGTTCGTAGTTCATCGTTCAT
>CABMPA010000257.1 GCA_902388315.1 uncultured Megasphaera sp.
AAAGACTGCAAACGGCAAACTTAATACTCAAAAAAGAGACTGTCTTAATGCGGCAGTCTCTTTTTATGCCCTGCGGTTATACGTTTTACTAAATTCATTACTCTTATGCATGAAATAAAATGACTAAACTGTATATCTTTTTTTTATAAATTCCAAGACAAATGGCGCCGGGTGTACTATAATATTCATAATTCACGAGAAATAGTTGCAATAGGTGAAATGATAGTTCCATTTTCATTAAAAAGTAAAGGGGTTCTTACAATGAAAGAATATAATCCGGTTACAGCTGAAGTCATCGATGCATTAAAAGAGGTCGTTGGCGATAAATATGTCAAGACCGATGCCGATGTCCTGGATGTTTATAAATCGGACGAAAGCCTGGCTCCGTCCTTCTGGAAGACGCCGGAAGTCGTCGTCCTGCCGGCAAATACGCAGGAAGTTTCGGAAATCATGAAGATTGCCAACCGCTTCGACGTCCCGGTCACACCGCGCAGTGCCGGCACCAGCGTCAGCTGCGGCGCCGTCCCGGCTTATAAGGGAATCGTCCTGCTCATGGAACGGATGAACCGCATCATCGAACTGAATGAAGATGGTATGTATATGACCGTCGAAGCCGGCGTCCGCACCATCGACATCCAGAATGCAGCCCGCGAAAAAGGCCTGCTCTATGCCGGTGACCCCTGCAGCTCCGACAGCTGCCTTATCGGCGGCAACCTGGCTACTAATGCCGGCGGCAACAAGGCCGTCCGCTATGGTACGACGCGCCATCAGGTCTATTCCATCGAAGCCGTCCTGCCGACGGGCAAGATCGTCAATCTCGGCGCTACCCTGAAGAAGTGCTCGACCGGCTTCTGCCTGGACCAGCTCATTATCGGTTCCGAAGGGACTTTGGGCATCATCACCAAGGCGACGTTGAAACTCGTTCCCTTGCCGCCGTATAAACTTGACGTCCTGGCCGTCTTCACGGACCTGGCCAAGGCGACGGCACTGGTACCGAAATTGATTAAAGCCGGCCTCAATCCGACGTCTGTCGAATTCATGGATAACAACTTCGTCCGCAGTGCCAGCGATTACAGCGACTTGAAGCTTCCTCACTACGAAGACGGCTGTTACGACATCATTTCCATCGAAACCTTCAACGAAGATGAACTGGACGACAAGATGGAAAAATTGGCTGCTGTCTGTGAAGAATGTGGGGCTACGGACATCGTCGAAGCTGACGACCGCGTCTGGAAAGTCCGCCGCAACTGCCTGGAAAGCACGCGTGTCTTCTCCAAAGTCGCTACGTCGGAAGACCTCGTCGTCCCGGTCACGAAAATCGCCGATTGCATCCAGACCCTGGTCAAAGAAAGCAAGAACTATGATTTCCGCGTCTTCTGCTTGGCTCATGCCGGTGATGGCAATCTCCATTTCCAGATCCTCAAGTGCGATATGAGCGATGAAGACTGGGAAAAACAGCTGAAAGAATTCCGGGCCAAAGCCTATAAATACGTCTACGGCTTAGGCGGCCGCCTGTCCGGTGAACACGGCATCGGCCTGAAGCGCCTGAAATACATGGAAGCATATACGGATCCGGCTGAACTGGACCTCATGAAGACTATCAAACGGGCCGTCGACCCCAAATGGATCCTCAACCCGGGCAAAGTCATCGAAGAAAACTAAATAGTTTAAATTGTAGGGGCGCCCGCGTGGGGCGCCCGTTTACGTTATCATGCAATAGCCCCTTTGCTGTATGGTTCTAAATTTTTAACCATCTGCTACAAACTGCAAACTTGCAACTCGAGACTGTCATCATGCGACAGCCTCTTTTTTTGAGTTGTAGGGAGATAGCTTCTTTGACTTAAACGTATTACTTTAAACTATAAAGGAATGGCTTAAAATTATAAATTAGCTATTGGACAATGGCGGTCGTTTTATGTTATACTAATAGTACATAAAACGATAATTAGTATCAAAAATATAAAAAGGAGATGTTAGGATGAACGCCATTGTTGTGTATTCTTCTCAGACCGGACGTATTGAACAAATTGCACATGCCATCGCCGCAGGCCTTCCGCAGGGGACGCTCTGCGTCAGTGTCGACGACATGCCCGATGACTTTTCATCGTATGACTGCGTCTTTGCCGGTTTTTGGATCGACGAGAACCAGGCGGATCCTAAAGGGCAGGAAGCGTTGAAGAAAATCGGCAACGACCACGTCGCCGTCTTTGCCACGCTCTACGACGATCCCTATTCGGACCAGGCCTCCAAGCACCTGCGCAGTGCCGTAGAGCTCCTCAAGCCTGGCAGCGGCGTCATCGGGACGTACGTCGCCTGGACGGACAAGGACAAGTACATGCATCGGCCGGAAGCGGGGGAAGACCTGCACCTGGACAGGGCCAAGGCCTTTGCCCAGGATACATTGAGCCGCCTCAAAGGCCAGTAAGCAGCAGAAAAGGCGC
>CABMPA010000258.1 GCA_902388315.1 uncultured Megasphaera sp.
GTGGTACCACCCTATTGACTGCCGGAGCAGCCACTTTGACGCGCGATAACGACGCGACCCGGCAGCTGGTTCGCAGCTGCAGCTCCCAAGTGATCCGCCAGCATACAGCCTTTCCCGGGCTCACACTCTCCCCGGTTCGCTGGAAAGGCACCGACGACACTGGCCGTCTTGTTCATCGCTTTTCATTTTTTACAATTACTTGTATATAGACGTATTGTAAAGGCTTCTCCCCCATTTGTCAAGAGGCTTACTTCCAATACTGGACCGTACTTTCATCAATGCCGATAGAAGCGGCCTTGAAGACAGGGTTCTTGCCTTCCTTCTTCTGCTGCTGGTAGTCGCGCATGGCTTGGACGGCTTTATTGCCCAGGATGAAGCAGGCCGGGATATTGATGAAGCACATGACGGCCATGAGGATATCGGCGATATCCCAGACAGCGGCCATGGACATGCCGGCGCCGACGAAGACGACGAGGACGCAGACAATACGGAAGGTATTGACGAAGCCGTGGGACGGTGCGCCTTTATGGATGAAGCGGATGCAGTTATCGACATAGAACAAGTTGCCGATGAGCGTGGAAAAACCGAAGAGCAGCATGCAGACCGTGATCAGGATCGGTCCGAAACCGCCGAAGACAGCCGTCGCAGCATGCTGAACGTAAGCCGCACCGGCCACTTCCTTGGTGATGGGCACGCCCGAGAAGAGGCCCATGAAAGCCGTGGCACTGCAGACCAGGAGGGTATCGATGAAGACCGACAGCATCTGGACCAGGCCCTGTTTGACCGGGTGGCTGACGTCAGCGGCTGCTGCCGCATTCGGCGCCGAACCGATACCGGCTTCGTTGGAATAGAGGCCGCGTTTGATACCGTAGACCATGCAGGAACCGGATACGCCTCCGAGGATGGACTGGAAGTCGAAAGCATCGGCAAAGATCATAGCGAAGACCTGAGGCAGGCTGGTGATGTGGAAGACGATGACGATGAGCGCTGCCAGGATATAGATGCCGCCCATGACCGGTACCAGGACCGACGTGACCTTGATGATGCGCTGGCCGCCACCGACCAGGCAGTAAGCGACGAGAGCCGCAAAGACAGCGCCGATGATCCACGGCGTCGTCGACGGGTCATAGAAGTTGTAGACCAGGAACGTCGACTGCATATTGAACGAGCAGAGCAGGTTGAAGCCGCCGGCATAAGTCACGATCAGGGAAAAGGCGAAGAGGACGCCGAGCCAGCGTTTATGCATGGCCGTTTCAATATAATAGGCCGGGCCGCCGTAGCTGTGGCCCAGGGGATTGCGGCGCTTGTAAATCTGGGCCAGTGTACTTTCGATGAAGGCCGTAGCCCCGCCGATGATGGCTAAAAGCCACATCCAGAAGACGGCACCGGGACCGCCCAGGCAGATTGCCGTCGAGACACCGATAATGTTACCCGTGCCGACACGGGATGCCGTCGAAACCATGAGGGCCTGGAAAGACGAAACTTTCCCGGCTTCCGTCGGTTTTTCCATGACGACGCGGATACTTTCAGGAAACAGGCGCAGCTGGACGCAGCGCGTCTTCCATGAAAAAATAAGGCCGGCTGCGATGAGGATGACCATTAAAATCGGATAATAAAGGACATCATCGAGGTAATTCAGGACAGCCATAATCATAGAATCACATCCTTACTACAAAACAAAAAATTATAAAATAAATAAAAGCGTTCTCTAAAAATGATAAAGGATGATGTTAGAATTTGTCAATAGGTTGTGGATGGTTTGTCCCAGGCTGTTCCTATCTCCCCGGCCCTGTAGTATAATAAAACAGAAAGGCAGGGATTCCCATGACAGCGATTGAACAAGTAATACAGAAGGCCATCGCCTTCGACCGCGGCGATGCCCGGCGCATCCACCATTTCCTCAAGGTCTACGCCTATGCCGACACCCTCGGCCACCTGGAAGGCTTGCCCGAAGACCAGCAGGACATCCTGCGCACGGCCGCCGTCCTCCACGACATCGGCATCCACGCAGCCGAAGAAAAATACGGTTCCTCGTCGGGCAAATACCAGGAAATCGAAGGCCCCGCCCCGGCCAGGGCTATCCTGGAAGAACTCGGTGCCGATGAAAAGCTCATCGACCGGGTCTGCTTCCTCATCGCCCATCATCACACCTACGACGGCGTCGACGGCCTGGACTACCAGATACTCCTGGAAGCCGATTTCCTGGTCAACGCCTATGAAGACCAGCTGAAACCGGAAGCCATTGCCACCTTCCGCGACAAGGTATTCCGCACCCCGTCGGGCCTGCAGTTATTGAAAGACACATATAATGTATGAAAGGGGTAATTACGATGACAAATATTGAAAAATTCGTCGACATGGTAAAAAATTCAGATAACATCGTCTTCTTCGGCGGCGCCGGCGTATCGACGGAAAGCGGCATCCCCG
>CABMPA010000259.1 GCA_902388315.1 uncultured Megasphaera sp.
ATCTTTTTCCATTATTACAGGAGGTTTTTATCATGTCTCAAACTGACTATACCCTGGTTCTGCCGGCTTTTACCATCGGTGTCCACGCTTATGATGCTATCGGCAAGATTACCCGTCATTTCGGCAAAAAAGTTGTCATCATCGGCGGCAAGACGGCCCTGTCCAAGGCCAAACAGCCTTTGCTCGATGCCATCGCCAAGACGGACCTGGAAGTCCTCGGCGTACTCTGGTACGGCGACGATGCGACGTATGAACACGTCGACCGCCTGCTTCGTGAACAGGCCGTCCAGGATGCCGACCTCGTCTTCGCTGTCGGCGGCGGTCGTGCCATTGATACGTGTAAAGTCGTTGCTGACCGTGCTGACAAGGCCCTGTTTGCCTTCCCGACACTGGCATCCAACTGTGCGCCGTCGACAGCCCTGGCTGTTATGTACAAAGCGGATAAATCCTTTGCCGGCTATTACTATCTTGACCAGCCGCCGGTCCATACCTTCATCAACATGGCCATCATTGCCGATTCGCCGTTTAAATTCTTCTGGGCTGGCATCGGCGATGCCATGAGTAAGGAATGTGAATCGGAATTGGCCAGCCGTGCCGCTGAGCACTTCCATACCGTCCTCCTCGGCCGGGCCATCGGCAAAGCCTGCACGGCACCGCTCCTGCAGTACGGCGAACAGGCTTTGGACGATTTCAAGGCCAAGAAGATCACCTATGCCCTGCAGCAGGTCGTCCTGGACATCATCATCAGTACGGGCCTCGTTTCCAACTGCACGACCGGTGGCAGCGATTACTATTACAACTCGTCCCTGGCCCACATGTTCTACAATGCTTCGACGGTCCTGCCACAAGTCGTTGAAGGCCATCTCCACGGCGAAATCGTTTCTTTCGGCGTCCTGGTCCTGCTGACCTACGACAAGCAGTTTGAACTGCGCGACCAGGTAGCAGCTCTCTACAAGAAGTGCCATTACCCGACGACCCTGGCCGACCTCGACATCAAAGCTGACGAAGTCGACGCCATCGTCGATGCCGCTCCGGCCCTGACTGAATGGACCTGCGTCCCCGAACCGATGACCAAAGAAGCCTTCAAGAAAGCCATCATGGGTGCTGACGAATTCGGCCGCTCGTTATAATTACAAGGCCGCAGTTCGCAGGTCGCAGGCCGCAGTTCGCAGTTCGCAGTTCGCGGTTCGCAGGCCGCAATGATTCAATGAACGCCATGATATGGCGATAACCGGCTTTTTCGTGTATAATGAATTTCATAATAAGATTAGTTTGTAGTATGGAGTTTGTAGAAGAAAACTGAAAACTGCAAACTTAAAACTCAAAAAGGAGCTGTCTTATTGCGACAGCTCCTTTTTAAACTTTTCACGCCACGGAGGGGATTATGGACCAAGTATTAGAACAAATCATCAGTGCCATTGAACCGATGGATTTGGCAAAGACGGCGGAGTGCTACCAGCGCCTGGCCAGTCTGACCATACGCCAGGATAGTAAATTATCATATCTGGCCGGCCGCATTGCCGGCGTACAGGGGACACTGCATCCGGAGAAATTGCAGAAAGCCGTCGTCGTCTTTGCAGCAGACCATGCTGTCGATGGTGGGGAAAACAAGACCAAAGGCAAGAACAGCAAGGCCGATGCCCTGGAAATCGCCACTGGCCGGGGATCCATCAATAAGGTGGCTCACCGCATCGGAGCCGGCGTTATGCTCCTCGACATGGGGCTGGAAGAGGATATTCTTGAATCTCAAGGCGTCCAGGATCTAAAAGTCATGCACGGCAGCCACTTTTGGGCCCGCCAGGATGCCATGAGCGAAGATGAGATGATGGATGCTCTTTTCAGCGGTCTGCAGATTGGCCAGAACCTGGCTGATGAAGGCTATACCGCTGTGGGACTGGGGAACCTCGGCGAACGGGGGCTGCTGACAGCCTTCATTCTGACGGCTGTCTTTTTCCGGAATCAGTTGGACGAATTGCCGGAACACATGAAATCCGGTCAGAAATTAGAGAAATTGAAGAAAGTCATCGACCAGCGCCATTTCGACGCCTCAGATCCCTTAGATCTCCTGCGCCGGGCCGGGGCTCCGGACATTGCCGCTATGGTTGGCTTCATCTTGTCGGCCGCTCAGCGCAAGCTGCTCGTCGTCTTTGACAATGCCGTCACCGGTTCTGCTGTCCTCATCGCCCGCGCCTTATGCCCGACAATCGATGATTACGTCTGTGCTTCGGCGCGCTATCTGGAACCGGTCCATCAGATGCAGATGAAGAAACTGGGCCTTAAACCCTTTGTCGAACTGGATCAGAACCTCGACCAGGGGATGGGGTCGGCGATGGGCCTGACTATGCTCGATGCATCGGTCCAGATGATGAATGAAAATTTAAAATAAGGAGCGATTTTCATGAAAACCTTATA
>CABMPA010000260.1 GCA_902388315.1 uncultured Megasphaera sp.
GCGTCGTCTACGTCTCCTGCAACCCGGCCACCCTGGCCCGCGACCTGGCCTACCTCGACCAGCACGGCTACCACACCATCAAAGTACAGCCCGTAGACATGTTCCCGCGTACCCACCACGTCGAGAGCGTGGCCTTGTTGTCGCGGACGCATTAATGGTTGATATAACCAAAAATTTTTCCTTTGCTCGCAGGCCTTGTAAATACAGGGTTTTGACAAGTGCCGAAAATTTTGGTTAAATAAGAGTAACCTGTTAACTGCCGTGTAGGCAGCTTAGAAATTTTGAAAAAGAAAAATAGGGATTCTTCCCTGGTTAACTGCCGCATAGGCAGCTCAGAAAAACAGGGACAGTCGCACGAAGGTTTTGACCATCATGCGGCTGTCCTTGTTGCTTTATAGTTTACAGAGAAAACTTTTAAATTTAAAGCCATCACTAAAAACTGCAAACTGAAAACTTAACACTCAAAAAAGGGCTTGTCGTCATGCGACAAGCCCTTTTTTTGCTACTTCCCATACTTCTGTAACGCGTTACCTGTAAAGAGAAGAAAAGAGAAAGGGAAAAAAGAAGAGAAAAACATACATAAAAATTTAAAGCATATGCTTAAAAAAAGGTGACACATGTCCGCAGCTTTTTCTCTTATATGGGTGTCAAGGGCAAAAGCCCAAACCGAAACGGAAACGAGGTGCTGATAATGAGAAGGCTGCAATGGCTGAAAACCAGGACGGGACTTTTTTCGGATCCCCGTATTTTATGTCTGATGAATCAGGCCAACGGCGATTCGTACATCGTCCTCTGGTTTTTCCTGAAAGACATGGCCGGGACGGTTAATGACAACGGCCTTGTCTACGTGTCGGGACAGGAAGCCATGACGACGCAGCTCATTGCCAAGTGTTTGCACCGACGCCGGCCCTTCATCGAAAAAGGGCTGGCCTTGCTACAAAAACTGGAGCTCATCGAACGCGACGGAAACGGCATGATCCGCATTGCCATCTGGGATGAACTGCAGGATTTCCAGCGCGACGAAAAAAAGCGGGAACAGACGAAAGAACGCGTCCGCCGCTACCGTGAGAGGCAGCGCCAAGCTCAGCGGGAAGATAGTCCGGTGGATGCGGCGCCTGTCGTAACGGAACCGGCATTCTCTGATGAGATGCCCGTGACGGCAGAAGAAGCGCCGGTCTATGACGGCGAACCTGTGACGACACCGAAAGCCATGCGGGACTATGCAGCAGTCCGGAAATATCAGGAACTCTTCGGACCTATGCAAGGGGATTTTGCCAAGAAACTCATTGATTTAGAGAAAATGTGGGGCAGCGAAGCGACCTGTATCGCCATCGAACTGGCCCATGAAAATAAAGTCAACAATATCAAATACATTCAGGCTATTTTGAAGAACAGCAATGGACGGCCTATGAAGAAGGAGGACGCTTATGCACGTAACCAGAGAGAATATTACGAGCACCTTGATGCGGTGTTACATGAAGCCCGGAGAGAGAAGCTGCAACGACTACAAGCTGAAGATGCTCGAAGAAATGCTGCCCGAAACGATGACGGCACAGCAAGCGGAATCTCTTTTGCATCGCTTGCTAAAACGATGTAAGTTCGAGCCGTCCATTGCTGAAGTCATGGAAGAATGGTATGCCATCGTCCGCGAGAACCGCCGCCCCCAGGCTTTTCAGGCCGGGCCAGCCCGGACGGTGCCCCAGCGCCATATCAACCAGCTGAAAGACACGCGTCAAGCTTTACTGGAAGGGCGTCCTATCGAAGGAATGAACTTATCTAAAGAACTCATTCGCTTCGCCCGCAGTTTTTTCCCGGAAATCAGCCTGTCCATCATCGAACGGAACCAGTTGGAAATCTCTAACTGCATGACCGACCGGCAGAAAGATTTGGAACGGAAAGACGGATATATGACTTATATGAAACTCGACAAAAACGGCGTCATCACGCTGTATATGTCTAAAATTCAATAAGAGAAAGGAGACGAGAATGAACCGGATACTACGATTTTTGAGGAACCTCGATAAAAGGAAACTCATTTTCATCCTACAGAGAGCCAGCGCCGTATTGCTGCCGATTAGGCCCTATCCGGACTGCGGACGTGGGCACTGCCCCTGTCCGGCCGTGAAACACAGGCCCATGCAGGGCATCGCCATAGGCGGCAAGACCGCCAGCGTCCATATGAGACAGTAAATTGGGATTCGTAGGCCGCAGGTCGCAGGCGGCAGTTCGCCTCGGAATCAGATGCGGCGTTCCGCCGCGACAGACTCAAATTGACAACATCGCTTCGGGAAGCCCTCAGCTCGTAAAGATAGCCCCGACTGGGGCTGCGTAGGGGCCGGCCTTTAACCTCTCAGACCGCCTTTGGCGGCCAGCTCCCCTATAAAGGGAGCCTTG
>CABMPA010000261.1 GCA_902388315.1 uncultured Megasphaera sp.
CGGCAGATATTATTGCGGATGGCCGCGGCGATTTCCAGCCGCGTCGGCGCCGGGTTGGCATCGATAAGGGCCTTGCCGCACATGACCATGCCGGGGATGCAGAAGCCGCACTGGACGGCACCGGCTTCGCCAAAGGCGTAGACGAAGACGTCTTTTTCCCGTTGTGACAACCCTTCGACAGTCAATACATGTTTACCGGCCATGCGGCTGACCTTTTGGACACAGGTCTTAGTCGCCTTGCCGTCGATGACGACGGTACAGGTCCCGCAGGCCCCTTCACTGCAGCCATCCTTGACGGATTTCAGGCGCAGGTCATTGCGCAGGACGTCGATGAGTTTGCGCTCTCCATCGGCTTCTATTTCACGGCCGTTTACCCATAGTTTACATACTTCACTCATAATGCCACCTTCCTAATGATCAAGATTATCTTTCATTGCGGACCGATGCAACAAGGTTCCATAGCCGCGTTTTCCACAGAATCGATTGTCTTTGGCGATGATTTCACCGCGGAGCAGGGTCAGCCGGATTTCCGCCTGGACGGTCATGCCTTCATAAGGTGAATAGCCGCAGGTCGTGTGCAGGTTCTCCATAGAAAAGGTCCGCTTCCCTGCCGGGTCGATGAGGACGATGTCGGCATCGCTGCCGGGCAGCAGCGTCCCTTTGCGCGGGTAGAGGCCAAAGATTCTGGCCACATTGGCACTGGTCACCTGAACGAAACGCTCCAGCGTGAGCCGCCCCTTCAGGACGCCTTCACTGAAAAGCAGGGGCATCCGCTCTTCGACGCCGGATACGCCGCCGGGACACTTCCGGAAATCCCGGACGTTCTCCTGTTTTTCGGCAATCGTGAAAGGACAGTGATCCGTCGCTACGGTTTGGACGATCCCGTCGGCCAGGGCCTGCCACAGGGCCCGGTTGTCTTCAGCTTTCCGCAGCGGCGGCGCCAGCATGTATTTAATGCCTTCCATCGGGCCGCCGTGGCGGAATTTATCTTCTGTCAGCAATAAGTATTGCGGACACGTTTCACTGTAAATATGACGCTGGCCTTCACGCCGGGCCAGACGCAGCTGGTCCAGGCTTTCATGGGCCGATGTATGGACGATATAGACCGGCGCATCGCCACAAACCCGGGCTGCGGCCAGGACATCGGCAACGGCCGAGGCTTCGGCCACATTGGGCCGCGTCTCCGCCTGTCCCATGGGCTCAAGGTCCTGCGGCCCCAGAGCATCCCGCAGAGCGTTGGTAATGCCGTCGCTTTCGGCATGGACCGTGAGCAGGCCGCCATGCTTTTTGATGACCGGCAGGAGCTGCATCAATTCCTTTTCCCCGACGGGATAGCCATACGTCGTATAGGCTTTAAAGCTGGGAAAACCTTCGTCGATGAGCTGGCCCAATTCCTGCAGGACCTGGTCATCGACGTGCTGGATGACGCCATGGAAGCTGTAATCGACCGGACAGGGAGCGGCCAGTTTCCGGTACCGTTCAAAGGGATAGCGCAGGGAACAGCCGGCCGGCCCAAAGGCCATGTGGTCCAGGATAGTCGTCGTTCCGCCGCAGGCCGCTGCCACACCGCCGCTGTAAAAGTCATCACAAGCGCGGTACTGCGGCGACTGCTGCAGGTCCATATGGGTGTGGGCATCGATGCCGCCGGGACAGACATAGAGCCCATCGGCGTCGATGACCTGTTCATGGCCGCCGTGGACAGTCTGGCCCACGGCCTGAATTTTCCCGTCCCGGACGGTAACATCGGCCCGGAAGTGTTCACCCTCCAGGCAGACCGTCCCATTTTTGATGACGTAATCCATGAGTTTCCCTTCTTTCTATTCAATCAGCAGGTAATCGTAATCACGGCAGACCGTTTCCATGAAGGTCCGAAGTTCTTCCGGGATAGCTTCGTCGTCAGTCCCTAAAGTTGTCGTCTGGATTTCCCCATCCAGGCGGACTTTGCAGAATCCGCTGTTCTTGTCGAGGACGGCAAAGCCCTGATTATCGCTGTGGTCTAAATCGTCTTCATTGGCGAAGAGGGTAAATTTATCTACATACGGTGCACCGCCCCAGGGACAGAAGGTCCGGCAGTTGCCACATTCGTTGCACATGTAGTCGATATGCAGGATCTGAGCCTGCATATGGCCCGGTACCTGGATGGCCACGTTGGCCCGGTTGGGGCAGACTTCGGTACAGACTTCGCAGACGCTGTCGCAATGGAGGCAACGGGCGTCACAGCCCGTTTCCGGTGCCGCTTCCAGGATGCCCCGCCGAGAGTAAACGTCGTTTACATCGGCCGGAATCAGGGTATCGATACTGGCCATCTGGCCCAAAACGGCTTCCGCCGCCCGCTTGCCGTCGGCGATACATTCGACGACGGATGTCGTCTTGCCGTAATGGCC
>CABMPA010000262.1 GCA_902388315.1 uncultured Megasphaera sp.
CCTGATTGAGGGTCAGGTTCGTGTCGGCCGTATCCTGGATGAGCAGGACCTGGCCTGGGGCGACGACATCGCCGAGGTTGACGGCGACATCGGAGATTTTACCGGCGTATTTCGTGGAAATATCGACCTGGGCGACGGGAACCGTCTGACCGGACAAGGAAATCTTGCGTTTCATATCCTGGCGGGTCACGGTATACGCTGTGACCGATACGTTCTGGGCTGTGCTTTTTACTTTTTGGACGGCATTGGAATGACTGTAAACGTAAATCGCGATACAGGCCAGAAGAAAGATGAGGCCAAAGGCAATAGCCTTGGCCCGCGGACTTTTGGGAAAATGAAGACTTGGTTGGTTCATCGAAAGGACTCCTATCAGTGTGTTGTTTCTATCATAATAAGTTGACTTGGAAATAGCAACGATTTTTAAGCAATGCTTGCAGAAAATTTACGAAAACTTATATTTTATCATGTCTATAATACTATAATAGGAGATGTCTGTCAGGAACCTGCGAAAGTGGGGGTACTTGTGGTATAATTTGGACATATATTATGGAAAGGATTGTGAAAGATATGCATGTCGATACACAATTAGAGGCAGCCCTGCGGGCCCTCGACCATTGGCCGCGGTTCCGTCTGCGCCTTTTTTTTGAAGGCATCATTGTCGGGATTTTATCGGGAACGGTTATCAGCTTTTTTCGCTGGGGACTGGAAATGGGGACGGTCTGGCGCCAATGGGTCTATGCCAACGTCCTGGCTGGTGGCGGCGTCCTGATTAATCTTGCCTGGTTCGGCGTCTTATTGGCCGCGGCTTTACTTTTGTGGCGTTTAGGCGTATATGAACCCAATGCCGGCGGCAGCGGCATCCCCCAGGTAAAAGGCGTTATTTTGGGAGCCATCCGCATGCGCTGGCTGCGCATCCTCTGGGTCAAGCTCGTCGGCGGTATCGTCGGTATCGGCCTGGGCCTGTCCCTGGGCCGCGAAGGGCCGTCCATCCAGATCGGTGCCGTGACGGCCCAGGGCCTGAGTCGGGCTTTGGGGCGGACTCGTATGGAAGAACGCTACCTCATCACGGCCGGTGCCAGTGCCGGTCTGGCGGCGGCCTTCAATGCGCCCCTGGCCGGTGTCATGTTTGCCTTGGAAGAACTGCATCGCAATTTTTCCGGCGTCGTCCTGGCACCGTCTATGGCCGCGGCCCTGCTGGCGACCATGGTCAGCCGCTACGTCTTCGGCCGGGCACCGGTCTTCCATTTCGGCATGCTGCCGCCATTTCCCCTGCGTTACATGTGGATAGTGGTAATTTTGGGAATTATTATTGGCTTGGCTGGCGTCGTCTTCAACAAAGGCTTGCTAAATATTCATTATTTTTATGAGTTGCCTGTCTTTCGCAATAATTATATGCGCATTGCCTTTGCCTTATGTATGGCTGGCGTCTTGGGCTATGTCTTTCCGGAAGTCCTGGGTGGCGGCAACGACCTGGTCAACAGCCTCTATACCCTGCCCTTATCGCTGAAACTCTTTGCCGGCCTGCTCATCGGCAAGTTCCTCTTTACCCTGGTCAGCTATGGCTGCGGCGTCCCTGGCGGCTTTTTCCTGCCCATGCTGGTCCTGGGTGCGCTGACGGGCGGCATTACGGGCATCATCTTCGTCCATCTGGGCCTCATTTCTTCGTATTACTTGTCCAACATCGTCGTCATCTCCATGGCCGCCTTTTTTGCCGCCTCGGTCCAATCGCCGGTTACGGGAACCATTCTCATCATGGAAATGACCAGCTCTTATGAACACCTGCTTGTCCTCTGTACGGCATCCCTCGTAGCTTTGGTTGTGGCTCAGCTCTGCCAGGGTGAACCGATTTATGAAGCCCTGCTGCAGCGGAACCTGGCCAAGAATAAGCCCGTCTTATCGTCGGAAGAACGGCGCAATCTTCTGGAACTGACCGTATCCAGCGGCAGTCAGGCCGATGGAAAATATATCGGCCGCATTGCCTGGCCGGCTCACACGGTCATCGTCGATGTCAAGCGCGGCAGTGGGGATATCATCCCTGATGACGATACGTGTCTGCGGGCAGGAGACTTCATTTATGTCCTCACCGATTCCGTCGAAGGGGCCGAATCCATAAGAAATATTGTGGAGAAGACGAGAAGCTAAAATAGGCAAAAATGCATAATAATTATAAAAAACTAGTACCAGGTACTAAAAAATATATCTCAAAGTTGAGTTTTAACGGACATATGCTGTTTGGATAGTACACAGAATAAAGGATAAAACCATCAAAAATGGATTATAATTATTAATTTTTTTGACTTATAGTGGGAATTTTGCTATAATTCAGGACGTACTTGATATTGTGTTCGTTCAAAGAGGTGGTTTTTTGAGA
>CABMPA010000263.1 GCA_902388315.1 uncultured Megasphaera sp.
AAAAGATAGACCTTGCCATGATAGCCTCTCTTTCAGCCGGACTCAGCCCTGTTTTTCAAAGGCATCCTGCATCGTTCCCGCCACGTCTGCTAAGGAAATACTGCGCATCTTATCTTCCATGGCATCCTGCACCTGATGCAGTCTGTCGTCCAGGCCGGCATGAATCGTCTTGCCTACGGGGCACTGCGGGCAGGGATGTTCATGGAAATGGAAGAGCGAGTCACCGCCGACGCAGTCTACAGCATGGTAAACGTCATATAAACTAATATCAGCAATCGGTTTTTCCAGCGCGGTACCGCCGGTCCCGCGCTTGACCTGGATCAACCCGGCCGCTTTGAGCTGGATAAGCAGTTTGCGGATGATGACGGGGTTCGTCCCTACACTTCCTGCAATGAAGTCGCTCGTCACTTTTTCTGTTTTGCCAAAGTAATCGATGCACAGCAGGGTATGGACGGCCATGGTAAATCGACTGGAAATCTGCATACGAAAAAACTCCTTAAATGGCTTTTAATTCACGAAGGATAGCCAGGTCGGCCGAGCAAGCCGGGCAGTCACAGAATTTAGCACCTTTAGCCTGAATATCTTTAGCGTGGGCCAAGAGCTGCTTAGCGCCGTCAGCACCCATGAGCTGGACTGCATGTTCCGAGCCGGCAAAGGCCAGGAGTTCATCGATCGTCGATACGCCCTGCTTCAAGGCTTCGATATAAGCCGGTGCTGCTGCATCCTTATCGGCAGCATCGAGCCAGGCCTGAGCCGCCGTTTTTAACGTCGGATTACAGCTGGGAGCTGCCATCAAATCATGTGTCTTTGCCGTAACGAATTCTACTGTTTTTGCATCCATTGTAAAAAACCTCCTATAAAAGACGAATCAAAATATCCAGGATAGAATCATCCTGATTACATCCCTATCATACGCCATTTTAATTGTAAAGTCAATGGTTACACATTATATATTTTGTTGAACTATTTTAAACTAATTTATTTTAATTTAAATTTATTTTATCCGCTTGGTTATCACGTTTCTATGGTAAGCAATTCATTCATTTAAACATTTTTCTTTAATTGTAAACGGATAAAAAAAGAGACTGCGCATGTGCGACAGCCTCTTTTTGAGTATTAAGTATGGAGTTTGTAGTTATTTCTACAAACTCCATACTCCATACTATAAACTTTTAATTCCGGGCAGCCTGGACGGCGGCGATGAATTTCTTGGCCGTTTCCGTGATTTCATCGGCTGTCTTGCCGCCGCCAGTGAGGGCACCGCCGGCACCGACAGCGACGCAGCCGGCCTTGATCCAGTCACCGGCATTTTCTACATTGACGCCGCCGGTCGGCATGAGCGGAGCCTGCGGCAACGGACCGTGGATGGCCTTGATGGCTTTCATGCCCAGGATTTCCCCAGGGAAGATCTTGACGACGTCGGCTCCGTATTCCAGGGCCGTAATGACGCCATTGAGGGTCGTCGTTCCCGGCATGACGGCCACGCGGTAGCGGTTGCAGAGCTTAATCGTTTCTACATCCAGCGCCGGCGAGACGATGAACTGAGCGCCTGCGAGGATGGCGATGCGGGCCGTAATGGCGTCGAGGACCGTACCGGCCCCGATGAGGACGTCAGGATTATCGGCATACTTCTTGGAAAGGGTTTCGATGACTTCATGAGCCCGCGGCGTCGTGAAAGCCAGTTCGATGGCCGTGACGCCCCCTTTGATGCAGGCTTCGGACATCATGATAGCTTCTTCCGGGCTGTTGCCGCGGACGACGGCAACGACACCGATTTCCTGAATTTTCTTGACAACATCTAATTTATCCATTATTTTCTCTCCTTTGTGTTCATAAAATAATCGCAGGTCGCAGGCCGCAGCGGTCTCATAGACCGCACGTAGGGGCCGTCCCAAAGGGCGGCCCGTTTGTGGGAATCCCACAACCAACATCATGCGTTCTGTTGAAATACCGCCAATTGTTCCCGCGTCGGCAATCCTTCGTTATCGCCGGCAACCTGGATGGCCATGGCCCCGATGGCAGCACCGCGGCGGGCGGCATCTTCCAGGCCCAGGCCGTCGAGGATGGCGCTGGTGAAGCCGACGGCAAAGCCGTCACCGGCTCCGACGGTATCGACGATATGGTCGACGTGATAGCTGGGCACGCGGTATTCCTGGCCATCGGCCGTGCAGATATAGGTCCCATGGCTGCCGCCCATCTTGATGACGACGGCCTGGACGCCGCGCTGCAAGTAGTAGCCGGCAATATCCTTTTCATTGTCCATCCCCGTCAGGATCCGGCCTTCATTGAGGCCGGGCATGACAATGTCGGCGTACTGGGCAGCGTCGTTGATGACGCGGGCCATGATTTCCTGGGACT
>CABMPA010000264.1 GCA_902388315.1 uncultured Megasphaera sp.
AGGGATATAGAAACATACATATACTTTTCAATGAGGTGATTATCGTGGCAAAACAGATTTTTGTTACCGGTCATAAGAGCCCGGATACGGACTCCATTTGTTCTTCCATTGCTTATGCAAAATTGAAACAGTTACAGGGCATCGACGCTACGCCGATCCGCGCTGGCGAACCGAATAAGGAAACGGCTTTCGCCCTTGATTATTTCCACGTCGCTCCGCAGCCGCTGGTCAAAGACTTCTATGTCAAAGTCAGCGAAGCTGTCCATACCGAAGTCGAAGCGATTCCCGTCAGCGCCAGCTTGAAAGATGCCGCTAAATGGTTCGCATCCCACGAAAGCGACGTCGCTCCCGTTGCCGATAACGGCCAGTTCGTCGGCGTCATCGAAAAGAGCCAGCTCGCCGATGAATTCGTCAAGACCGTCATGGGCGAAGAATTGAGCACGGTCAAAGCCTTGGCCCACGATCCGGAATTGTTCTTCAAACCGACCGACAACGGTCATGACATCCCGGCTGATGGCAAATACGCTGTCGTCGAAAACGGTAAATACGTCGGCATGATCTGTGCAGACTGCGTGGCAGCTGTCGAAAAACAGCAGGTCATCCTCGTCGACCATAACGAAAAGAAACAGATCATCGACGGCATCGACGAAGCCTCCATCATCGGCGTCATCGACCATCACCGCATCGGCGGCACCTTGGAAACGGCCGGTCCTATTTCCATCCTCTTCAAACCCGTAGGCTGCACGGCTACCATTGTAACGGGCTTGTATGAACAGGCTAAGGTCGACATCCCCAAAGACATTGCCGGTCTGCTCCTGTCGGCTGTCATTTCCGATACGGTCCTCTTCCGTTCGCCGACCTGCACGCCGGCTGACCGCGAAGCCGCTGAAAAACTGGCTAACATCGCCGGTGTAGACGTCGAAAAATACGGCATGGAAATGCTCAAAGCCGGTGCCAACGTCTCCGATTTGACGCCGGACCAGATCGTCCACAACGACATGAAAGAATTCTCCAGCGGCAATACGACCTTCACCGTTGCCCAGGTCCAGGTCATGGATACGACGGACCTCCTCGACCAGAAACAGGTCCTGCTCAATGCCTTGGAAAAACTGCGCGCTGAACACAGCTATGCTGCTTCCTTCTTGATGATCACCAGCATCATCGACGAATCGACGAACCTCATCTTCGCCGGCAACATGGACGACGTCGTCAGCAGCGCCTTCGGCAAGGACGTCCTCGATAAGGAAGTCTACCTGCCCAAGGTCATGAGCCGTAAGAAACAGGTCATTCCGCCTATCCTTTCGGCAATGAAATAAGTGATGATTTTCAGAGGCCCCATCGACACGGTGTGGGCCTTTTTATCTATAAAGGGGAAGAATGCATGAATCCTATTTTTGATACCCTCAACGACCGCCAGTGCGAGGCCGTCAAGCATACTGAAGGGCCGCTGCTGATCACGGCCGGCGCCGGTTCAGGCAAGACGAAGGTCCTGACCTGCCGCATTGCCCATCTCCTGGAATTGGGCGTCGCACCGTACCGCATCCTGGCCATTACCTTTACCAACAAGGCCGCCAGGGAAATGAAGGAACGCGTAGAGAACCTCGTCGGCGCCCAGGCCGACAGCATCTGGCTGAGCACGTTCCATTCGTTCTGCGCCAAGCTGCTGCGCTTTGAAGTCGACGGCTTCCATGGCTATACGCGCAATTTTACCATCTATGACTCGTCAGACCAGCTGGTATTGGTCAAGGAGTGCCTGAAAAAGCTCAACCTCGACGACAAGCAGTTCACGCCGCGGTCCGTGTTGGGGACCATTTCGTCGGCCAAGAACGTCCTCATGGATGCCAGGGCCTTTGCGGCCAAAGCCTCTGATTTTTATGAACAGAAAGTCGCCGACGTCTACGCCATGTATCAGGACAAGCTGCGGGAAAACAACGCCGTCGATTTCGACGATCTCCTGTTCCTGGCCGTGCGCCTCTTGCAGGAAAATGACGAAGTCCGGGAAAAATATCAGTCCCGCTTCCAGTATATCCTGGTCGACGAATATCAGGATACGAACCACGCCCAGTATGCCCTGACCAAGATACTGGCCGCCCGTTGGCGCAATATCTGCGTCGTCGGCGATGCCGACCAGAGTATCTATGCCTGGCGCGGTGCCGACATCCGCAACATCATCGACTTCACGCGGGACTATCCCGATGCGGCATCGATTAAATTGGAACAGAATTACCGCTCGACGAAGACCATCCTCCATGCGGCCAATGCCGTCATCGACAACAACGAAAGCCGGCCCAAGAAGACGCTGTGGACGGAAAACCCGACGGGGAATAAGATCATCCATTA
>CABMPA010000265.1 GCA_902388315.1 uncultured Megasphaera sp.
GCCAGGAAGTGACGATCATCCTCGACGACAACCCCTTCCATGCCGAAGGCGGCGGCCAGCTCAGCGATACGGGTATCCTCTGTGCCGCAGAAGGCAAGGCCAAGGTCACGGACGCCCAGACGCTCCCGAACGGATTGGTATACCTCATCGCTGAAATCACAGAAGGCGTCCTGCGTACCGGCGATGCCGTCGATATCGCCGTCGACAAGCAGCGCCATTTGAACCTGGCCCGCAACCACACGGCAACGCACCTCTTGCAGGCCGCCCTGCGCAAGGTTCTGGGCAACCACGTCAATCAGGCTGGTTCCCTGGTCACACCGGATCACCTGCGCTTCGATTTTACTCATTTCTCGCCGGTCACCCAGGCTGAATTGGATAAGATTGAAGCTCTGGTCAACGAAGAAATCCTCAAGAATATTCCTGTCACCATCGAAGAAATGGCCCTGGATGCAGCCAAAGAAAAAGGCGCCATGGCTTTGTTCGGTGAAAAATACGGTGACATTGTCCGCGTCGTCTCCGTCGACGATTTCAGCTGCGAACTCTGCGGCGGCTCGCATGTTGCCAACACGTCGGTCATCGGCACGTTCCGCATTACCAGCGAAACGGGTACCGGCTCTGGCGTACGCCGCATCGAAGCCGTCACCGGTCCGGCAGCCCTCAAGCTGGCAAAAGATGAATCGCAGGAACTGCAGCAGCTGGCAGGCCTCTTGAAAGCCAAGGTCAGCGATGCCCCGGCTAAATTAGAAGCCCTCCTGGCCCAGCTCAAGGATACGGAAAAAGAATTGGCTCAGCTCAAGAAAGAGGCAGCCATGTCTGACATGGACAGCATCTTGGCAGCGAAAGAAGACATCGGCGGCGTCCCCGTCATCGCAGCAGCGGCTCAGGCCGACTCCATGGACAACCTGCGCGATTTGGCAGATACAGTCCTCGATAAACTCGGCAGCGGCGTCGTCCTCCTGGGAATGACGAATGGTGACAAAGTCAATTTCGTCTGCAAAGTCGCCAAAGGCGATACGAAAAAAGGCCTCCATGCCGGCAAGATCATCAAAGCAGCGGCTCAGGCTGCTGGCGGCAACGGCGGCGGCCGTCCTGACATGGCTCAGGCTGGCGGCAAGGAACCGGAAAAATTGGCAGAAGCCCTTAAAGCCGGTGTCAGCGCTGTTCGCGATATTTTAGCATAGATTTTTGGCAGTCATGCCGATCGAATAAAAAAGGATGTGAGTGAACATGGCAGTAAGCGACGAAACGATGATTATGCAAAACCGAAGTGAAGAAAAGACCGTTGCATCCATGATTCTGGAAGATGTATATCACGCATTGGAAGAAAAAGGATACAACCCGATTAATCAGATCGTAGGCTATCTCCTGTCCGGTGACCCGACGTATATCACGAGCCACAACAATGCTCGCAGCAATATCCGGCGCATCGAACGGGATGAGCTCATCGAAGAATTAGTCCGTTCGTACGTCAAACAACACAATTTATAGGAGACATATGAGAATTTTAGGACTCGATGTCGGTTCCAAGACCATCGGTGTCGCCTGCAGCGATGCCTTGCTGATTACGGCACAGGGCGTAGAAACGATCCGCCGTAAATCAGATGAAGCAGACTTCGCCCGTCTGCGCGAACTGATCAAAGAAAAGGAAGTACACCGCATTGTCGTCGGCAAGCCGCGTCATATGAATGGCGATTACAGCGACAATATGAAAAAGATTGAAGAATTCGTCGAACGATTCCAGCAAACCGTCCCGGATATAGACATTGTCTATTGGGATGAACGCCTGACGACCGTCATGGCCCAGAATGTATTGAAGGAAGGCAATGTGCGCCGCGAAAAGCGCAAGCAGTTTGTCGATAAAATGGCAGCCATCCTCATTTTACAGAATTATTTAGACGCTCATACTCATTAAGGAGGACTATTATGTCGGAAGAAATGAACAACGAATTAGAAGAAGTCATCATTGTAACGGCTACAGATGACCAAGGCAACGAAGTGGAATATCAGGAAGTTCAGCGCATCGACCTCGACGGCAAAGTATTTGCCCTGCTCGTCGAAGTCACGGAAGACGAAGAAGATGGCGATGCCATCGTCGCCCGCGTCGATAAAGAAGACGGCGAAGACGTCTACGTCGCACCGACTGATGAAGAATTCGATGCCGCCAATGCAAAGTTCGATGAACTCTTTGCGGAATAAGTGATTGAAGGGGCCCTGCATGAAGGTTTCGGCCATCATGCAGGGCCTTTTTGCTTTATAGTTTGTAGTTTGTAGAAGTCGGCTTATACTGTACCCATAAGGTTAGACAGTCCCTAAGTGTTTACACCCTCTAAAGTGA
>CABMPA010000266.1 GCA_902388315.1 uncultured Megasphaera sp.
CTTTGGCGTGGAACAGGTTGGCCAGGCTGGCCAGTTCGTCGCGGACTTGCGGCGTATCATAGCGGACCTTGATCATGGCCAGTTCGTAGCTGATGAAAGGAGCTTCATCGAGGTTGACGATCTTGATGACGTCGATGAGTTTGGCCAGCTGGCTGATGGTCTGCTTCAATTCCTTGTCGTCTTCAATGCTGATGACGATGTTGAAGCGTGTCACATCTTGTTCTTCTGTATAGCCGGCGGTCAAAGATTCGATGTTGATGGCCTTGCGGCTGATCAGTCCGGCAATATGGGTCAGTACGCCCGGTTTGTTATCGGACAAAATAGCCAGATGCTGTTTTCTCATCAGGCATCACCTCCTAAAATCATGTCACTCAGTGCTTTGCCACCAGGGACTGTCGGGTAGACCCGTTCGTCCTTGGATATGCGGATATCGACCAGGGCCGGCCCTTTGTGGGCGAAAGCCTCTTTCAAGACGGGGATTAACTCATCTTGTTTTTCAATGCGATACCCTTTGATCCCCATCGATTCGGCGAGCAAGGGGAAGTCCTTTGTCTTGTTTAGCCGGCATTGGGAATAATGCTGGTTATAGAAGAAGTCCTGGAGCTGGACAATCATGCCCAGCGTATCGTTGTGCAAGACGATGACTTTGACGTCGATGTCGTACTGCGATAAGGTAGCGAATTCCTGACAGTTCATGAGGATGCTGCCGTCACCGGAAAAGAGGACGACTGTTTTGTCAGGACAGGCGACTTTGGCACCCAGGGCGGCCGGCAGGCCGAAGCCCATCGTGCCCAATCCGCCAGAAGTAATGAAGTGCTTCGGCTCGTCTGTTGTGAAGAATTGGGCTGCCCACATCTGATGCTGGCCGACGTCGGTAATGGCTACGGTGTCGTCATCCTGGGTAATAGCCCGGACGGCGGCAAAAATTGACTGGGGTGAAATAAAGCCTGGACGCGGCAATGTTGCGAAGGGGTGGTCTTTCTTCAAGGTCAGGACGTGCTGACGCCATTTTGCGAAGGCAGCTCCGTAATCGAAGGAGCCTTCTGTTAACTTCTGGGCGAGAATGGGCAGGGACCAGCGGAGGTCGCCTTTGACGCCTAAGTCGATATCGATGATCTTGTCGATTTCCACATCGTCGATTTCAAAATGGATGATCTGTGCATTGGGAGCGAATGTATCGGCCTTGCTGGTCAGGCGTTCGTCGAAGCGGGCGCCCAGAGCGATGAGCAGGTCACAGTCGGAAATCGCTTTATTCGATGCGTAAGAGCCGTGCATGCCGCCCATTCCCAAGTGGAGTGGATGGGAGTCTGGCAAGGCCCCTTTTCCCATGAGGGTCGTGACGACGGGAATCTTTGTCGTATCGACGATGTTTTCGAGATACTTCGTCGTTTCCGACAAGATGACCCCGCCGCCGACGAGGAAGACCGGCTTCTGGCTGTTGCGGATCATGGCTACGGCCCGGTCTATGTCATAGGTCTGTCCTTTGCTTTCTACAGTATATCCTGGCAGATGGACCTCATCGGGATACTCGAAGTTGATTTCAGCTTCCAGGGCATCTTTGGCAATGTCGATGAGAACCGGCCCGGGACGGCCTGTCGATGCGATGTAAAAGGCTTCTTTCAGGACGCGCGGAATAGAGACTGCATTTTTTACCAGGTAGTTGTGCTTGGTAATCGGTGACGTAATCCCGGAAATATCCGCCTCCTGAAAGGAATCGCGGCCGATGAGGTTCGTCGGGACCTGGCCGCTGATGATGACCATGGGGATGGAATCCATATTGGCTGTGGCAATGCCCGTAACCATGTTGCAGATTCCCGGCCCGGAGGTGGCGATGCAGACGCCGGGCCGGCCGGTAACGCGGGCATACCCGTCAGCGGCGTGGACTGCACCTTGTTCATGACCGGTAAGGATGTGCCGGAAGTTGTCTTTATACATTTCTTCGTATAGCGGCAGGATAGCTCCTCCGGGATAGCCGAAGACGACGTTGACGCCTTCCCGTTTCAAACATTCCAGCACAGCCCGTGCACCTGTCATTTTCATCATCATTCACCTCTTGCCTTATTCATACTTACAGAGAAATTAATTACTATCCATTAGATTCTTGAGTTTGATGCTTGATGTTTGATGTATGATGTTGAAACTTACTTCAAACTCCAAACATCAAACTTCAAACTATGTCTTAATCGTTCTGGTCGTTGTTGTGGAGCCACGGCATCATGTCGCGGAGTTTGGCACCGACTTTTTCAATCGGATGTTCAGCGTGCTGACGGCGCATAGCGAGGAAGT
>CABMPA010000267.1 GCA_902388315.1 uncultured Megasphaera sp.
GGCGACCTCATTGCCAAATTGGGCCATCCTGCCGAAGGCGTCGAATTCCGCCTGAAAATCACCGGCACAGACGACGTCCAGGCCTACGGCGCTGACGTACTTAAACAGTTTGAAGAACGGGCCGCTCAAGCAGGCATCGCCATCGCCACGCCTTCCTATGAAGGCGTGCGCCTCGTATTCCTTAACGGCTGGGCCCTGCTGCGCATGTCCCTCCACGACCCGAACATGCCGCTGAACATCGAAAGCAGGGAAAAAGGCGGTTGTCAGCAGATCGCCAGACAGGTGAAAGGCCTGCTCACGGGCTTTGAACACCTCGATACCAGCGTGATCCAGTAAGATGTCCTGAAAAAGAACCCTTGACCAGAGGGTTCTTTTTTTGTATAATGAAGCCATAATCATGTGACTGACGGAAGTGGAGTTACCACGGGGAGCATGATTTCTTGAAGCCGACCGTCTGGGCAAACTTCCAGCGGAGCGGCCTTTTTTTATGCTTTTATGCAGAGAACAGGAGTGACAACTACTATGGCAAAGGTATTGAGCGATATCGAAATTGCACAGCAGACAAAATTAGAACCGATTACGGCCATTGCGAAACAAGTCGGCCTCACCGATGATGACTTGGAACTCTACGGAAAATATAAAGCAAAGATTTCTTTTGATGCCATTAAGCGCTTCTCAAAGAATGAAGACGGGAAACTGGTCCTGGTCACGGCCATCACGCCGACGCCGGCTGGCGAAGGCAAGACCCTGACGACCATCGGCCTGGCTCAGGCTCTGAACTACATGGGCCATAAGGCCGTCGTCGCCCTGCGTGAACCGTCCCTGGGGCCGGTCTTCGGCATCAAAGGCGGTGCTGCCGGCGGTGGGTATTCCCAGGTCCTGCCCATGGAAGACATCAACCTGCATTTCACCGGGGATATGCATGCCATTACGGCAGCCAACAACCTTCTGGCCGCCGCCATCGATAACCATGTCCATCAGGGCAACGCCCTGCGCATCGACGTGCGCCGCATCATCTGGAAACGCGTCATGGACATGAACGACCGGGCCCTGCGCAACATCGTCGTCGGCATGGGCGGCAAAGTCTGCGGGTTCCCGCGGGAAGATCACTTCATGATTACCGTCGCTTCGGAAATCATGGCAGCTCTCTGCCTGGCCAGTGACCTCATGGACCTCAAGAAACGCATGGGCGACATCACCGTAGCCTATGATTTGGACGGCAACCTGGTCACGGCCCGTCAGCTCGGTGTCGAAGGGGCTATGGCCATCCTCATGAAAGATGCTATCAAGCCGAACCTGGTCCAGACAATCGAACATACGCCGGCCCTGGTTCACGGTGGGCCATTCGCCAACATCGCCCACGGCTGCAACTCCGTCGTGGCTACCAAACTGGCTATGAAGATGGGCGACATTGCCGTTACGGAAGCCGGTTTCGGTGCTGACCTGGGTGCTGAAAAATTCATGGACATCAAATGCCGTTTCGCCGGCATCAAGCCGGATGCTGTCGTCATCGTCGCTACCGTCCGCGCTCTGAAGATGCACGGCGGCGTCGATAAGAAGAACCTGCAGGAAGAAAATGTCGAAGCCTTGAAGAAGGGCTTTGCCAACCTGGCCAAACATATCGAAAATATGCGCCTCTTCGATGTTCCTGTCGTCGTAGGCATCAATAAATTCATCAGCGATACCGATGAAGAAATCGCCACGCTGCGTAAACTCTGCGAAGATTACGGTGTCGAAGTCGCCCTCAACAACTGCTGGGCTGAAGGCGGCAAAGGCGGCGTCGAAATGGGGGAAAAGGTCTTGAAGCTGCTGCAGCAGCCGAAGACGCCGTACAAACCGCTTTACGACGTCAATGCGTCCATTCCTGAAAAAATGGAAGCTATCGTCAAGAAAGTCTACGGTGGCGACGGTGTCATCTTTGAAGGCAACGCCCAGAAACAGATTAAAGAACTGGAAGCCTTTGGCCTCGACAAAATGCCGATTTGCGTGGCCAAGACGCAATATTCCCTGTCCGATAACCCGGCTCTCCTCGGTGCGCCGAAGGGCTTCAAGGTCACGGTCAAGGACGTCCGCGTCTGCACCGGCGCTGGCTTCATCGTCTGCCAGACGAGCAATATCATGACCATGCCGGGCCTGCCGAAAGTACCGGCTGCCAACCGCATGGACATCGACGAAAACGGCGTCATTACGGGATTGTTCTAAGATGGATTTTACACAATTCCAATCCATGCCCCTCGACGGGCTCCTGGAAGTCACGGCTTCCAAGGAACCCGTTCCCGG
>CABMPA010000268.1 GCA_902388315.1 uncultured Megasphaera sp.
AGATGGCCGATGCCGTCATGGCCCTCGGCGAAGGCGAGAAGGTCATGGTCATGGCACCGGTCGTCGATGGCCGCAAGGGGACTCATCAGAAACTCCTGGCCCGGCTGGTCAAAGACGGCTATGTCCGCGTCCGCGTCGACGGTGAAGTCTATCTCCTGTCCGATGATATTCCCCTGGATAAGAATAAAAAGCATACCATCGACGTCATCATCGACCGCCTGGTCATCAAGAACAGCATCTTGACGCGCCTGACCGATTCCCTGGAAACGGCAGCTAAACTGGCCGACGGTATCGTCCATATTTTCCGCATGAGCACGAAAGAAGTGCTGACTTTCAGCCAGCATTTTGCCTGCCCGGATTGTCACGTCAGCCTGCCGGAAATCGAACCGCATCTCTTTTCCTTCAACAGTCCCTTCGGTGCCTGCCCGGCCTGCTCCGGCATCGGCAGCACCATGGAAGTCGATGCCCATCTGGTCCTGCCAGATCGCAAGAAGGCCTTTGCCGACGGCGCCGTAGCCGCCCTCAGCAGCAATCCTGATTCGTGGTTCATGCGCCAGCTCGGCGGCTTATTGCGGCCTTACGGCTTCACCCTGGATAATTGCTATGATGACTTGCCGGAAGAACTGCAGGAAAAGCTCATGAACGGCTCCGAGGACCAATGTGTCTTTGAATACGAGAACCTGCGCGGCCAAGTGAAACAGTTCTCGACGGCTTTTGAAGGCGTCCTGCCCATGGTCCGCCGCCGTTACCGCGAAGCGTCGTCAGACATGATGCGTGACCAGTTCGGCCAGTTTATGACCGTCAAGCCCTGCTCGACGTGTCATGGCGCGCGCCTGCGCCATGAAGCACTGGCCATCAAAATCGGTGGCCTGAACATCGCCGAATTGACGGATTTGCCTGTCAGCGACATGATTCCCTTCTTCGATACTTTGAAATTGACGGAAAAACAGCAGCTCATTGGCAAACAGATTTTCAAAGAAATCAAGGCCCGCCTGAACTTCTTGCAGACCGTCGGCCTCGATTATCTGACCTTGTCGCGGACGGCCGGAACCCTGTCCGGCGGCGAAGCCCAGCGCATCCGCCTGGCGACGCAGATTGGCTCAGGACTGGTCGGCGTCCTCTATATCCTCGATGAACCGTCTATCGGCCTGCACCAGCGGGATAACGACAAGCTCCTGGAAGCCCTCAAGCGCCTTCGCGACCTGGGCAATACGCTCATCGTCGTCGAACACGATGAAGATACCATGCGGGCTGCCGATTATATCGTCGATATCGGCCCGGAAGCGGGGGAACACGGTGGCAGGATTGTCGCCCAGGGGACGGCAGACGACATCATGGCCTGCTCCCAGTCCCTGACAGGCCAGTATCTGAAGGGAACCAGGTACATCCCCATTCCGGAAGAACGGCGCAAGGGGAATGGGACCTTTTTGGAAATCATCGGGGCAGCAGAACATAATTTAAAAAATATTAACGTGTCCATCCCCATCGGGACCCTGACCGTCGTCACCGGCGTGTCCGGTTCGGGCAAGTCGACCCTGGTCAATGAGATACTTTACAAGGGGATGGCCGAAGCCGTCTACGGTACGCCGCACCGGCCAGGCAGGTTCAAGGCATTGAAGGGCGTCGAATACATCGACAAGATCATCAACATCGACCAGTCGCCTATCGGACGGACACCTCGGTCCAATCCGGCGACGTATACAGGTGTCTTCGACTCTATCCGCCAGCTCTACAGCCAGACGGCAGAAGCCAAGGTCCGCGGCTACAAGGCCGGCCGGTTCAGCTTCAACATCAAAGGTGGCCGCTGTGAAGCCTGCAAGGGCGACGGGATCATCCGCATCGAAATGAATTTCCTGCCCGACGTCTACGTTCCCTGTGAAGTCTGCCACGGCGCCCGTTATAACCGGGAAACGCTGGAAGTCAGATACAAGGGCAAGAATATTTCTGACGTCCTCAACATGACCGTCGACGATGCCTGCCAGTTCTTTGAAAATATCCCGCGCATCGTCAATAAGCTGAAAACACTGCAGCAAGTCGGCCTGGGTTACATCCGCCTGGGCCAGCCGGCAACGACCTTGTCCGGCGGCGAAGCCCAGCGGGTCAAGCTGGCGACGGAATTGTCCAAGCGCAGTACCGGCCGGACCCTGTATATCCTCGACGAACCGACGACGGGCCTGCATACGGCGGATATCCACAAGCTCATGGACGTCTTGCAGATGCTCGTCGACGGCGGCGATACGGTCGTCGTCATCGAACACAACCT
>CABMPA010000269.1 GCA_902388315.1 uncultured Megasphaera sp.
GAGCATGGCAAAAAAGTCCTGCCGCATGCGCGACAGGACTTTTTTAAGTGGTTAGTGGTAAGAGCAACCTCTCAGTCAGCTTCGCTGACAGCTCTCCTATAAGGAGAGCCCTTGCGGGCCACGAGCCACGAACTACGAGCTACTAACTCAACTCGTTCTCTTTACTTTGAACCAGGCCGCGTACATCGTCGGCAGGACCAGGAGGGTCAGGACGGTGGCGACGAAGAGGCCGCTGGCGATGGCGACGGCCAGGGGGCCCCAGAAGACGCTGCGCATAAGGGGGATCATGCCCAGGATAGCCGCGGCAGCGGTGAGCATGATGGGCCGAAAACGCATGACGGCCGAGTCGATGACGGCATGCCATGGGTCTTCGCCGGCGGCCATGTGTTTCTGTATCTGGTCCAGGAGGATGATGGAGTTACGGATGATCATGCCGCCCAGGGCCAGGATGCCCAAGTAGGCGACGAAGCCCAGGGATTTCCCGAAGAGGAGCATCCCCCAGGAGACGCCGATGAGTCCCATAGGCGCCGTAATCAGGGCCAGGACCATCAAAGACGGGCTGCGCAGCTGGAACATGAGCAGCGTCATGATGATGATGACCATGATCGGCACGGGCACCATGAGGTATTTCAGGGATTTCTGGCTGTTTTCCAGGGCCCCGTCGACTTCGACGGTGTAGCCAAAGGGCATGCTTTCCCGGATATCGGCGATGGAATCATAGGCTTTCTGCGTAGCGTCATTGGCCGTACCGGACTTGATGCCGCCGTTGATGGTGATGGTCGGTTTCAAATCGCGGCGCCAGATGAGGCCATCTTCGCCTTTATAGGAAATGGTGGCAATCTGTTCCAGCGGTACATAGCCAGCCTGACCTACATAGACGGGCAGGCTCTTGATTTTGGCCAGGTCGTTGCGGTCGCCGTCCTGGAGACGCAGCTGGATGCCAATGGTCTTGTCGGCCGCATAGTACTGAGCCACTGTCGCTCCGGACAGTTCCGTATACAAGGTCTTGGCAATGTCTTCGCCGGAAATGCCCATGGCCCGCAGCTTATTCTGGTCCAGGTCGACATGCATGATTTTATTCTTCTGGTCCCAGTTGAGGAAGACGTTTTCCGTGTTCGGGTCCTTGGCGATGTGGGCCGCAATCTGCTGGGCATAGGCCTTGACCTTATCTGTATCGTAGCCGGATACGCGCAGCATGATGGGATAATCCGACGGCGGCCCCAAGGGCACGTTCTTGACGTTGCAGCGGACGTTGGGGAACTGGTCGGCCATTTCCTGTTTGATGGACTGCGTCAATTCTTCCCTCGTCTGCGTATCCTTGGCGACGACGACGAACTGAGCGTAGTTATTAGCCGGCAGGACCGGTTCGATGGTCAGGACGAAACGCGGCGCCCCTTCGCCGACCTAGTACGAATAATCCTTGAGTTTCGCCTGCTGGCTGTCGAGATACTGGGCAAAGCGGGACGCTTCTTTCTGCGTCGCCTGCATGGACGAGCCTTCAGGCAATGTCATTTCAACGATGAGTTCCGGCCGCAGGGAGGGCGGGAAAAATTCCTGGGGAATGAGCTTCATCATGCCGACGGACAAGATGAACATGGCCGCCGTCCCGCCGATGACCAGGCCCCGGTGAGTCAGGCACCAGGTCAAAACCTTGCGGAAAAAGACGTAAAACCGGCTCTGGTACAGCGGCTCCGGTTCGTCTCCTTTGGCGACTTTCGGCTTAATCAGATAATAGCCAAAGAGCGGCGCGACCATGACCGATACGATCCACGACAGGACCAGGGCCGATGTGATGACCGGGAACAAGTCCTTACAGAATTCCGACGCTGCCCCATCGGCAAAGGCGACGGGGATAAAACCCGAGCAGGTGATAAGCGTCCCGGTCAGCATGGGCTTGGCTGTCGCCTTGAAGGCATAGCAGGCTGCGTCGACGCGGTTCATGCCTTTCTCCAGCTGGACCGTCATCATTTCGACGGCGATGATGGCGTCGTCGACGAGGAGCCCCAGGGCGATGATGAGCGAGCCTAAGGAAACCTTATGCAAGTCGATGCCGGCCACTTCCATGACGCAGAAGACGCCGGTCAGGACCAGGGGGATACAGAAAGCGACGACCAGCCCCGTCCGCAGCCCCAGGCTGAGGAAGCTGACGACGAGGACGATGATGATGGCTTCGCGCAGGGTGTTGGTAAAGTCACTGATGGACTCTTTGACGACCTGCGGCTGGTCCGATACCTGGTGGATTTCCATA
>CABMPA010000270.1 GCA_902388315.1 uncultured Megasphaera sp.
GCGCAGGATGACCTGGGAAATCTTGATGTTCGCGTAGGCGATGATGGCCGTCCCCAGACAGAGGAACATGGGCAGCAGTGACGGCAGCATCTCCCGGACCTGGCTGAGCTGGGCCCGCGTTTCTGCCAATTTGACGTCAGACATGCCCTGCTGCTGGTACTGGGCCATCATGCTGTCCATGAACTGCGTGAAGAAATCGTTCATCTGGGTAAAGACGTTGACGTCGAGGACAACATAGGACAATAGGGCGATGACGACGAAGACGGCGACCAGGGCCGCTGTAACCGTCCCCAAGAGGCGTACAGCCGACCATTCATAGCGAAAGCCAGCTCCCAGGGCCAGGCCGACGGCACCGAAGCTCAGGAATTGGACCAATGCCGTCACCGGGTCGATGAACAACCCCATGAGGAAGCCTACGGTCACGCCCAGCAGCAAGGTCTGGCGCAGACCGTATTTCATGAAAATGATGACCATGGGAATGGGCATGATGAAATAACCAATAAAAGAAAAAATCGGCACGTATGTACTGAGAAGCGCAAAGACCAGCATAATGGCGGCAAAACAGCCGGCCGTCGTCAGCGGTGTGACACGCCTCTGCTCCATAACAGTTCCCCCTTTCGTCGGGACTGAGAAACAGCGGAGGCACGAGCTGCCTCCGCTGTCACAGTAAAGAATATCAAATTATACTTCCATAATAATCGGTAAAATCATCGGACGGCGCCGTGTCTTTTCATATAAGTAACGGCTCAGCGTATCGCGGACCTGGGACTTGATGACAGCCCATTCACGGATATTACCGGCTTCGCAGCGTTCGAGGACAGCAGCGACGCGGTCATGAGCTTCGCGGATCAATTCTTCCGAATCGCGGACATAGACGAAACCGCGGGAAACGATATCCGGCCCAGCCAGAGGATGGCTCGTCCCTTTGGCCAGGGTCATGACGACGATGACGACCCCTTCCATAGCCAGCTGCTGGCGGTCGCGGATGACGATGTTGCCGACATCGCCGACACCGAGACCATCGACGAAGACGCGGCCTGCATTGACATGGCCCGTCTTGTGGCCGGAACGGTTCGAGAATTCAAAAATCTGGCCGTTGTCGCCGATGAGGACATGGTCCTTGGCGACGCCCATCATGACGGCGAGGTCACCGTGGGTCTTGAGCATGCGGTATTCGCCGTGGACGGGAATGAAATACTTCGGCTTGATCAGTTCCAGCATGAGCTTCAATTCTTCCTGGCTGGCATGGCCGGATACGTGGATTTTCTTATCCCGGCCGGCGATGACGTTGGCGCCAAGGCGCATGAGGTTATCAATAGTGCGGCCAACCCCCGTTTCATTGCCCGGAATCGGCGTAGCCGAAATGATGACCGTATCGCCAGGCATGATGCTGACACTGCGGTGATTGTTAGAAGCCATCCGCGACAAGCCCGCCATCGGTTCGCCCTGGCTGCCCGTCGTCAGGATGAGGATCTGATCATCGGGATAGCGGTTCAGTTCATCCGGTTCGATGAGGACCCCTTCGGGAACATCGAGATAGCCCAGTTCAATAGCAATCTGGACATTATTGACCATGCTGCGCCCGAGGACAGTGACTTTGCGTTTGAACTGTACAGCCGTATTGATAGCCTGTTGGATACGGGAAATATTCGAGGCGAATGTCGCCAAAATAATACGGCCTTTCGCAGCGCGGAAAGCTTTCCGGAAGGCATGGCCGACGGTCGTTTCCGATTCGGTATAGCCCGGACGTTCCGCATTGGTGCTGTCCGACATGAGGAGCAGGACGCCGCGGCGGCCCAATTCCGCAAATTTATGAATGTCCATCTGCCGGCCATCGACAGGCGTCAAATCCATCTTGAAGTCGCCTGTGTGGACGATGGTACCGACAGGTGTACGGAAATACAGGGCACTGGCGTCGGGAATCGAGTGATTCGTATGGATAAAGCCGACTTTCATGCAGCCAATCTGTACTTCATCACCATGATGCACTTCATTCAGTGTATAGTTCGTAATGTGGTTTTCTTTCAGTTTCCCTTCAATGAGGCCGCATACGAGCTTAGTCGCATATACGGGCACATTTACTTCATTGAGCAAGTAGGACAAACCGCCGATATGGTCTTCATGACCATGGGTAATGACGACGGCCCGTACTTTGTCCCGGTTTTCAATCAAGTAACTCATGTCCGGAATGACGAGGTCGATGCCGAACATGTCGTCATCCGGGAAGGCCAGGCCGGC
>CABMPA010000271.1 GCA_902388315.1 uncultured Megasphaera sp.
CCCTACTAGCCACTACCCCCCATTTGTGGTAAAGTAGAACCATATCATCATTGCAGAGGGGGAGCTATGAGAATGGAAAAAAAGAAAATCTATGTATTGGCCTGCGGCGGGACCATTGCCGGCAAGGCCGCATCGGCCGACGACCTGACGGGTTATGCCGCCGGACAGACGTCGATAGGGGAATTATTGGCTGCCGTGCCTCAGCTGGCTGAGTATGCCGACGTGCAGGGCGAACAGTTCTGCAATATCGACAGCTCGGATATGACTGAAGCTTTATGGCAGTCCCTGGCCAGCCGGGTACAGGAAGTGGCCGACCGGGAAGACGTCGACGGCATCGTCATCACCCACGGTACGGATACGATGGAAGAAACGGCGTATTTCCTCAACCTCACGGTCCACACTATCAAGCCCGTCGTCCTCACGGGTTCCATGCGGCCGGCGACGGCCATCAGTGCCGACGGTCCGCTGAACCTCCTGGAAGCCGTCCAGGCGGCGGCCTGGCCGGATATGGGGAAATACGGCGTCGTCATCGTCATGAACAGTACGGTTCACAGTGCCCGCTTCGTCGAAAAGACCGATACGACCCATGTCGATACGTTTAAAGGCCGTCAGATGGGCTGCCTGGGCTACATGCAGGACGGGAGACCCTATCTTTACCAGCAGCCTCTGCGCAAGCATACGTGGTCTTCGGACCTGGCATCTCCTGTGGAACTTCCGCCTGTGGCCATCGTTTATGCCTATGTAGGCCTTACGGCAGACGACGTATGCCGCCTGGCCGAAGGGAAGGCAGGCCTCGTCCTGGCCGGCCTCGGTCACGGCAAAGTACCCGAACCGGTCTGGCAGGCCTTACAGCCCTTGATCGGGCAGGGCCTCGTCGTCGTCCGCGCTGCCCGCGCCCTGGGCGGCATGGTTACACCGGTCCCGGCTTATGAGGGGACGATTACAGCCGATTCCCTGACGCCGCAAAAGGCCAAGATACTCTTGCAGCTGGCCCTGGCCCATACGACAGACCGGGAAAAAATACAGGCCCTTTTCGATGCTTATTGAGGCGACAGCCTCCTATACCTTCCCTAATAGGGCGGGGTGTGATAAAATAAATAAGATAAAATATAGATAGGCAATGGATTATCCTTAGACTGATATAGATAGGAGCGAATGAATCATGAACAAGTACAAAAAAATAATGGTCATCACGGCCCTGACGGCGGCTCTCGGCACGTCGGCTTTTGCCGCATCGACGGGCATTACGGACATCAGCAATTATTGGGGCAAAGATGCTATCCAGTATTTTTATAACAATCATTATATCAGCGGCACGAACGGCCAGTTCCGCCCGAACGAAGATATTACCCGTGAAGGGGCGGCTGCCATCATCAACAACATGATCGGCGAAGATTCGAAAGTCAAGACGACCAACTTCAGCGACGTCAAAGGCCGCTGGTCTGAACGGGCTATCGCTTCGCTGGTCGACAAACAGATCATGAGCGGTTACAGCAATGGCACGTTCAAACCGGAACAGAAAATCACCCGTGAAGAATTCGCCGTCATCGCCTATAACTACATGACTTATAAGGGCATGAGCACCCTCGAAGGAGCAGCTCCCTATGCCGACGAAGCCAAGATTTCCAGCTGGGCCCGCCAGGCCGTCGATGCCCTGGCCGCTGCCGGTTATATGAAGGGCGGCAACTACAATATGTTCAACCCGAAACAGTATGTCACCCGCGGTGAAGCCGTCAACGTCCTCTACCGCATCCTGACCGGCGTCAAGGAAACGACGCAGAGCCAGGACGGTCTGGAAGCCAAGGCCTTCAAGGACATCAAAGACGTCTACGGTTCGGTCAAAGCCTTTGCAGCTGATGGCATCATGTACTGGCAGGGCGACAAGCTCCATATCGGCGTCAAAGACCCGAAGAACAAACAGAAACTGGCCGATGCCATTGCTGCCGACAAGGATATCCCGGCCGAATCGGTCTATGTCCAGAAATCGACGTACAGCTATGACGACTATAAGAACTTCATGGCCCAGGCCGAAAAGATTTACAAGGCTACGGAAGCGACGAATGCTACCGTTTCGACGGAACCGGATTATCTCAATGAAAAAGTCGTCCTCACAGTCAGCTCCATTTCCAAAGAAACACAGAACAACCTCAATAAAGCCCTGGGCAGTGCCCTTCGCATCGTCATTCAGTAATCGCAGCAGAGGAGGATTTTCATGGTACGGAACAAAATCG
>CABMPA010000272.1 GCA_902388315.1 uncultured Megasphaera sp.
AGCTATGATATTTTCGCATACATAAAAAGAGCCTGTGCACGATTACGTGCGACAGGCCCTTTTTTGTCCCTATTATTCTCCGTTCGGCGGAATAATATCTCCTTTCGTCATGGAAAAGAAGAAAGCTGTTCCTTTTTGGCGTATACTATACTTAACAAAATGACAGTGATGATTGTAGATAGATGTGAGGTGTTGTCTTATGTCACGCTTTATCAATAACTTGAAACGCCGTGTTGCCAAAGAACAGAAGAAAATTGTCCTGCCGGAATCGGAAAGCCGACGCGTCCTGCAGGCTGCCGAACGGGTCCAGGCCGAAGGCTTTGCCCGTCCTATCCTCATCGGTCGTCCCCAGAGTATTGTCGAAGTCGCTTCGGAATACCAGATCGATATGGATGGTATTGAAATCATCGATCCCGAAACGTACCCGATGATGGATAAGTTCTGCGAATATTATGCTAAACGGCGGGCTAAGAAGGGCATGGGCCTGGAAGAAGCCCGGAAAATCCTGTCAGAAAATTATATTTTCTTTGCGGCCTGCCTCGTCGCCTTTGACATCGCCGACGGTATGGTCGCCGGGGCTGTTGCCACGTCGTCGGAAGTCATCCGGGCGGCCCTGCAGGTCATCGGCCCTCATCCCGGCCTGTCGACGGTCAGCAGTTCGTTCATCATGATTACCGATAAACCCCAGTTCGGCGATGATGGTATCTTCGTCGTCGGTGACTGCAGTGTCGTCATCGAGCCGACGCCGCAGCAGCTGGCCGATATTGCCGTCAGCTGTGTCGAACGGGCCCGCCGGACGGCGCAGATGCTCGATCCGAAGGTAGCTCTCTTATCTTATTCGACCATGGGCAGCGGTGCCGGCGAAGAAGTCGACCGCGTCCGCGAGGCCGTCCGCCTATTGCGGGACCGCAACGTCGATTTCGAGTTCGATGGAGAAATGCAGGCCGACGCTGCGCTGGTACCGCGTATTGCCCGGCAGAAAGCGCCGGGGTCGACCGTTGCCGGGCAGGCCAATGTCCTCGTTTTCCCGAATCTCGTTTCCGGCAATATCTGCTATAAAGTCCTGGAACATCTGGCCGGGGCCACGGCGCTTGGTCCGCTCCTCCAGGGCCTGGCCAAACCGGTCATGGATTTATCCCGTGGCTGTACGCCGGAAGATATTACCGACGTCATCGCCATTTGCTGCAGTGATGCCATTTATATGCAGGCTGAAAAGAAACGTGACATCGCCTTTACCAGCCGCTTTGAAAAACTCGACCGCCGTGTCGCTGTCGAGAACCGCAATATTTCCATCCAGTTCGACCCGGAAAAGTGCAAGAACTGTACCCTCTGCCGTCGGCGCTGTGCCGATGTCATGTCCATGACGGGTTATTATTCCCTGGAAAGCACGGGGGATGTGCCGATTTGTGTCCATTGCGGCCAGTGCTCCCTGACCTGTATGTTCGGCGCGACGACGACCGTATCCCAGCGCGATGCCATCCAAAAGGCCATTGACGATCCCAAGAAAGTCGTCATCTTCCAGACGGCGCCGGCTGTTCGCGTCGCTCTCGGTGATGAATTCGGCCTGCCCTTCGGCTCTGTCGTCCAGGGCAAGATGATTGCCGCCCTGCGGGCTCTCGGCGGGGATTACGTCTTCGATACGAACTTCGGTGCTGATTTGACCATTATGGAAGAAGCGTCGGAACTCTTGTACCGCATGCACAACAAGAAAGAGCTCCTGCCGCAGTTCACCAGCTGCTGTCCGTCGTGGGTCGAATTTACGGAAATCTTCTTCCCCGAACTGATTCCGCATCTCTCGACGGCCAAGAGTCCTATCAGTATGCTCAGTCCCATGATTAAGACATATTTTGCTAAACGCATGAAGATTGACCCGGCGGATATCGTCACCGTCTGTGTCACGCCGTGTACGTCGAAAAAGGCTGAAATCGCCCGGCCGGAACGGAATGCGGCCGGCCGTTACTGGAAGAAACCGGAAATCCGCGATACGGACTATTGCATTACGACGCGGGAATTGGCAAAATGGATCAAAGACGCTCAAATCGATTTCAATAGCCTGCAAGATTCGGAATACGACCCCATCTTCGGTCAGTCTTCCGGCGGCGGTACGATTTTCGGAAACAGCGGCGGCGTCATGGAAGCGGCCCTGCGGACGCTGGTCTATTTGCAGACCGGTAAGCCGGCTGATGAAGAATTCCTCCACTTTGAAGAAGTCC
>CABMPA010000273.1 GCA_902388315.1 uncultured Megasphaera sp.
ATGAACGATGAACTACGAACGAAAAACTTTTAAGTTTAAGGGGCCTCGCATGATGGCAGAAGCCTTCGTGCGGCAATCGCCTTAACGGCCTTTGGCCTTCATGGTGTGCATGACCCAGAAATAGGAACCGCCTGTGAACAAGCAGGCCAGGACCCAGCAGATAGGGCTGGCACAACAGATGCCGAAATAGCCCCACATGGCCGCCAGGACCAGGGCCGATACGCTGCGGCCGCCCAGTTCCAGGATACTGCTGATGAGGGGCACGCTGGAAATGCCCATGCCCTGCAGGGCGTTGCGGTAGACGAAAATCTGGCCCAGGAAGATATAGAAGGGAACGGACATCTTCAGATAGAGGAAGGCCTGTTCCATGAGGATTTCGTCATGGTCCGTCGTGAAGACGCCGATGAGTTCCCGGCCGTAGCTGTACATGGCCAAGGCTGCCACCAGGCAGAATGCCAGGGACACGAGGGAGCACTGGCGGACGCCCTGGCGGATGCGGCCGTACTGGCTGGCACCGTAGTTCTGCGCCGAATAGACGGCCATGGCGATGCCAAAGGAAATCATGGGCTGCAAGGCCAGCTGTTCGATCTTCGTCGCCGATACGAAGCCGGCAATCGTTTCCGGCCCGAAAGTATTGCAGACCGATTGCAGGACCAGGATGCCCATGGAGATGATGAGGAACTGGACGGCCATGGGCAGGCCCAGGCGCAGATGCTGCCAGGCAAAGGGCCAGTCGAAAGCCCAGTCAGCCCGGGTCAGGCGCAGCATGGGAAAACGGCGGCGCATGAAGCACAGGCAGAGTATGGCTGAGACAGCCTGGGCGATGACCAGGGCGATGGCCGAACCGGGAACCCCCCAGCCAAAGGCGACGATGAACAACAGGGCCAGGGCGATATTCAAAAGGGACGATACGATGAGGAAATAGAGCGGCGTCCGGCTGTCGCCGAGAGCCCGGCAGATGCAGGACAGGAGGTTGTAACTCATCATGGCCACCAGGCCGAGGACGACGATGAGCATATAATGGTAGGCATCGTCGTATAAAATATCAGATATATTCATGAGCCGCATGATGAGCGGCATGGCCAGGCTCACACAGATAGTCAGCATCAGCGTCAGGGCCAGGGCCAGCATGGCTGACGTCGCTACAGACCGGCGCACGCCGTCCATATCTTCAGCGCCGAAGCGTTGACCGGTGATGACAGAAAATCCGGAAGACAAGCCGATAGTCAGGCCGAAAACGGCCATGAAGACAGGCGCAACGGCACCGACAGCGGCCAGGGCGTTGACACCGATGGTCCGGCCGACGATGATGATGTCGGCGATATTATAGAATTGCTGGAAAACGTTCCCTATCAAGAGGGGCACGGTAAAAGCCAATATAAGGCGGATGGGGTTGCCCGAAGTCATACTGCGAACCATGGAATCGTCCTTTCTGCACGCTGTGCGCGAAGTGAAAATATTTTTATTATACCACGCTGTCCAGCAAAAACAAGTTTTAATCTTTTTTTAATGGAGTTTTCTTCTTTTCTAATATTTTTCTCATAATGATTCGCTACAATCGAAACAACGATGCAACGTTTTTAAACATTTTGTTCTTTTCGGAGGTGTTTTCCATGAATCACAGACCGTTTTTCCCTATTCCCCCATGGCTGGCGCCCTTTTCTACGATTCCCCGATACCAGCTCATCACGCTCTGTACCTACCAAAAAGAAGAAACGCTGGGGAAAGTCTTTCGCCATCAGGGACAGCATATATGGCAGCCGACGGGCCGGGGCATGGCCGTCACGAGGGCTCTCAAGGCCATGCAGCGGAACAATCAGATTGCCATTATCAAGGAGTTCACGGTCATGCCCAATCACATCCATTTATTCATCTTTTATAAAAAATTCCATCCCCGCCTGCCAGAATGGTTTATCGAAAGAGTAAAAGAATTCCTGCTCTACTACATCGAGCCGCCTCAGGAATGTCCCAACCCGGTCTGGGAAGAAAGCGTAGAAACGCAGATGATCTATACAGATACGGCCCAATATGCCGTTGCCGAAAGCTTGAAAGAATACGCCCATCATTGGAAATACGACTCTTTGCATAAATGGTGAGGGGAGCAAAAAGGGGCTGTCGTATGCGCGACAACCCCTTTTTAGTTGTTAGTGGTTAGTTGTTAGTGGTTAGCGGATGGTTTTAAATTTAGGA
>CABMPA010000274.1 GCA_902388315.1 uncultured Megasphaera sp.
CTCTCCCGGCAGCGGCGATGACCAGGTCTGCCCGGCGGCAGACGGCTTTCAGGTCCTTCGTACGCGTATGACAGTGCGTAACTGTGGCATTGCGGTTCAGACAGAGCTGGGCCAGTGGTTTGCCAACGACGTTGCTGCGGCCGATGATGGCCACGTCTTTTCCGCTCAGGGAAATATGGTAATAGTCGAGAATAGCAATGACTGCCCGCGGTGTACAGGGAACGAACCCTGGCCGACCCGTATATAAATGGGCAATATTGACGTCGGTCAGACCGTCGACATCCTTCTTGGGGTCGATGCAGTCGATGATGCGCTGGCAGTTCAGGTGGCGCGGCAGGGGCATCATGGGCAGGATGCCGAAAACAGAAGCCTGTTCATTGAGCTTATCAATGAGCGATAAAAGTTGAACTTCGCTGACTGAATCCGGTTCCTGATAGATTTCTGCCTTCAAGCCGACAGAACGGGCCGTTTTCTGCATGGATTTTGCATACATGGCCGACGGCGCATCGTCCCCGACGAGGATGATAGCCAGTTCTGGCTGGATATGAAGTTCTTCCTGGATATCGGCCAGACGGCGTTCCACCCGTTCGCGATGAAATGCGGCCACTTCCCGGCCATTAAGTAATTGCATAGATAGTTCCCCCTGTTATTCTATGGATTCCGTTTGAAAATAACGGTGACATTACTGCCTTGCGGCGCATAACTGCCCGCTTGCGGCGATTGCTGGACAGCTTTCCCCATCCCCTTGGGGATGAAACCCAAACCCGCTTCATTGAGCCAGTCATTGACTTCCCTCGTACTCCAGCCGATGAAAGACGGCATGAGGACGCCGTCACTGGAAATATGGACGGGCGGAATGGCATGAGCCGGTGTCATGACGACAGGGCCTGCCGGCTTCTGGTTCATCTCTTCCGTCGGCCGTATCCCCTTCATACGGACGATTTCTGTCATCATTTCCTTAAAGACCGGCGCTGCGACCTGAGCCCCGTAGTAGACGCCCTTCGGGTCATCGACGACGATGAGGACCAGGAACTGCGGGTCTTCCAAGGGACCAAAGCCGATGAAGGAGCCGACATACTGGCCGTCGGCGTATCCCGTACCGTCTTGTTTCTTCTTCTGGGCCGTCCCGGTCTTGCCGCCAAAGTGGTAGCCTTCTATCTTGGCACTCTGGCCGCCGCCGATGGAAACTTCTTCGCCCATGAACTTACTAATGGCTTCAGCCGTCCCAGCGTTAATCGGCTGCCCGACTTCTTTCGGCTCCATCTTTTGGTAAATAGAGCCATCAGGATTATCGATTTCTTTGACCAGGAACGGTTTCATCATATGGCCTTCATTGGCAATGGCGCTGAAAGCTTGTACCATCTGAAGGGGAGTGACGGCGATACTCTGGCCGATACCCATAGTGGCCGTATCGACGATGGACATCTTATCCGGGTCGAACAGGATACCTTCCTGTTCACCTGACAGTTCGATACCCGTAATCGTGCCAAAGCCAAAGCGGCGGGCGTAATCCGTCAGTATCTTGCCGCCTGTCGTTACGGCGACATGGACCATGCCGGTATTAATGGAATACATGATGATTTCCCGCAAGGTGACGTCGCCCATCCCCTTGTTATCCCAGTTGTAAATGGTCCGATCGGCGACGTGGACAGAACCTTTATCATGATAAATATCCCCCAAGTGCCATTTCCCCGAATCCAGGGCGGCTGCGGCCATGAGGGGTTTAAAAGTCGACCCCGGTTCGTAAACATTGACGACGGCCCGGTTCTTAAAAGCTTCTTTATTACCCTTGCTGTATTCATTGGGGTCATACGTAGGCCGGCTGGCCATGGCCAGGATTTCACCGGTCTTGGGATCCATGACGATGATGGAAGCACCAAAAGGATGACTGCGGGACATGATGCCGTCCAGGCCTTTTTCAGCGACATACTGGATGGTGCTGTCCAGGGTCAGGCGGACGGACCGTTCCTTATCGGGCAGGATCCGCTTCAAGGCCGATGAAAAGACTGGAATATTGTGGTTATCCGTCTGCAAACGGAAGGTCTGCTTGCTGCCGCGGATTTCATTATCCAGTATCCTTTCGATGCCTTCCAGGCCATGGTCGTTCTCACCGACAAAGCCGATGACCTGGGCAGCCATCGAACCGTTCGGATAGAAACGGCGGTTTTCATCGC
>CABMPA010000275.1 GCA_902388315.1 uncultured Megasphaera sp.
CCGGCAGTCAGCCATTTCTTCCACTCCTTCATACTTTTCCCTGCCTTTCCTTACAAAGGGATTTCAAAAACCCGTCCATCCCGCTGCAGGCCAGCAGCCTGGCGGTTGACATAGGCAACGTACCAGCCGTTCCACCATTCCCCGGCCGCACAGGTCGCCGTCTGTCCCTGCCATTTCAAAATGACCAGGTGAATATCTCCTTCATGGACGGCCCCACAGACGACGGGCAGCGTCCAGTTTTCTTTCTCTTTTTCAGGCTTTTCCCTGACTTTTTCAGGCACTGCCGCCGGAACAGGCGGCTGTACCGTTTCAGGCGCAGCAGTCTTCTTCGGCAGACTGCCGGCAAACAAATCGGGTAAGGGCTTATAGCGCAAGGCCGGGCGGGCATCATAGACAAGGTTTACTTTGCCCTTTTCCCATTCTGTGCTGTCAGAAGCAGAAAAAACGGGATGCGACCCAGCTTCATGCTGAGCGGCATCCCGTTTCATGTATTCTTGTCCTTGCGACGGCTCGTCCCACCATATCCAGATGGCGCCAAGGCAGACAAGTATCCCTATATAGGGAAGCCATGTCTTGCGATGTTGAACGATACCGTTCCTTACCGTTGGCAGAGCGGACAAGACCTTATTGCTTATCTCCATAGCCCTGCGGATGATGCTGATGCCAGTTCCAGGCATCGGCAATGATTTGTTCTACTTGGCTGTGTGTCGGCTGCCAGCCTGTGACGCGGCGAATCTTTTCGGATCCGGCGATGAGGATGGCCGGGTCGCCGGCGCGGCGCGGTGCTTCTTCGACTTTGAAGTCTTTGCCCGTGACTTTCTTGGCGGCTTCGATCATTTCACGGACGCTGAAGCCGTTCTGAGAGCCTAAGTTGAAGTACTGCGATTCTCCCCCTTCGGTGAGGTACTGGAGGACCCTTACGTGGGCGTCTGCGAGGTCTGTGACATGGATGTAGTCACGGATGCAGGTGCCGTCCGGTGTGGGATAGTCGGTACCGAAGATTTTGATGCTGTCCCGCTGGCCCAGGGCCGTCTGCAGGATCAGGGGGATGAGGTGTGTTTCCGGTGTGTGGTCTTCACCGATGATGCCGCTTCCATCGGCCCCGGCGGCATTGAAGTAGCGCAGGGCCACGTAGCGCAGGCCATAGGCCCGGCTGAACTGGGCCAGCATGGTTTCGATCATGAGCTTGGTCTGGCCGTAGACGTTGGTCGGCTGGTAAGGCATGTCTTCGGTAATCGGCGTCTGTTCCGGTTCGCCGTAGACGGCGGCCGTCGACGAGAAGACGAAGTATTTGACACCGGCCCGGCGCACGGCTTCCAGGAGGCAGTACGAGCCGACGACGTTGTTGTCGTAGTAAATCGTCGGGTTTTCCATGGATTCGCCGACCTGGCTGTGGGCGGCGAAGTGCATGACCGCGTCGATGTGGTCTGCTTCCAGGATGGCCTTGACGCAGTCGATGTTATGGATATCGGCCACGTACAGGGGCACGTTGTCGGGTACGGCAGCCCGATGGCCGCGCGAAAGATTATCGAGGACGGCGACGTGATGGCCCTGAGCCAATAAGGCTTTGACCGTGTGGCTGCCGATGTAGCCGGCGCCGCCCGTAACGAGAATATTCATTGAGAGTCTGCCTTTCTGTATTCAGATTAAGGTATATCAGGGGCAAGCCCCTATACGTTCATCGTAGGTCGTTCATCGTAGGTCGTAAAAACAACAAACCATCACGATGAACGATAAACGACGAACGAAAAACGTTCAAGATAAAAGGTTCGTGCATGAGGGAAAAATTTAGTGCCATGCCTCCTATTTTTCCTGTAATTTTTTCAGGCGGCCGCCGAGGAATTTCTTGTAGACTTCGACGCCGGGCTGGTTGAAGGCGTCGACGTCAGCGTATTCGCCTTCGTAAGCGATGGACAGGCAGAGCATGAACATCAATTCGCCCAGGTGATACGGGGTCAGGGCGGGCAGGATGTAGTTGGCGCTGGGACGGCCGTCACCGGCAAGGGCTTCGGCGTTGGAGCTGCGGGCAGCTTCCAGGATCTGGCTCAAGGGCAGTCCGCTGAAGGCAGCGAGTTTCGGGTATTCGTCATAAAGATGGGGAACCGTGACGTCGTCAGGCCAGTTTTCGATGGAGACGAACTGGACG
>CABMPA010000276.1 GCA_902388315.1 uncultured Megasphaera sp.
ATTTCTATGGCCTGACCGATAAGGTCGCTGTCGGTTCCATTACCAACATGTTCCGTATTGTCGAAATGATGCGTACAGCCAACCGCATCGTCAAACCATAGATTATGGAAGAAACTATCATCAAAGCCGCCATCCTCGTATCCTTCATCTTTTGCGGCTATACCTTAAAACAGCTGCGCCTTTTCGGGCGCAGCACTTTTAATACTATTTCGACGATTGTCTTCAACATCACCCTGCCGTCGGTCATCCTGGTCAACCTCAACGGTATCCATTTCGATACGCGCTATCTGCTCATCAGCCTCCTGGCCATCCTCTTCAATCTGGTCATGGTCGCCATGGGCTATGCGGCAGGCAAGACCAAGGACGAAAAAGCCTTTTACATGCTCAACATGAACGGCTACAATATCGGCAATTTCGCCCTGCCCTTTGTGTCCTACTTCTTCGACAGCGCTGCCGTCCTCATCGTCTGCATCTTCGATGCCGGCAATTCCCTTATGTGCCTCGGCGGGGCCTATGGCCTGGCCCGCTGTGTCCGCGGCGAAAAAGGGGAGAGCATCGTCATGATCCTGGCCAAGACGATTTTTTCATCCATTCCGGTCTTATCGTATATCACCATGATTGCCCTGTCCCTGGCTGGCTTTGCCCTGCCGCAGGTCGTCATCGACTGGGCCAGGATCCCGGCGTCGGCCAATACTTTCTTGTCCATGCTCATGATCGGCGTCGCCCTGGGCCTGTCCCTGAAAAAGGAATACCTGCACCTCATCTATACCGATGTGGGCCTGCGCCTGCTGGCGTCCGTCGCCATTGCGGCCTTCGTCTATTTCGCCCTCGACTATCCCATGGACATCAAGAAGGTCATCATGGTCCTGGTCTTTGCACCGATGGCAGGCATGGCCTGCTATTACACGGCCAAGATGAAGCTCAAAATCGAAGTGGCCGCCTGCATCAGCTCATTTTACATCCTCTTGTCCATCATCGTCATGTCGGCCATGATCATCGCCTTGCAGTCCGTATGACCGGTCAGCCAGTAATTCTTCTTCCAGGTCGGCCGGGACCGTCGACGGGCTGCGCGTGATGTAGTAGCTGTCGACTTTGGGCGGCTCGAAATCGAGGAGGGGGATGGCCCGCAGGCGTTTTTCGGCCAGATCCTCCTCGATGAGGCTCTTGGGCAGGAAGGTATAGCCGATGCCGTCGGCGACGTACTGGGGCAGCTTGGTGCTGTTGTCGATTTCCAGGGGGAAGCGGTGATGGCGCGGGAAGAGGTCCTGGATGTAGAGGCCGACGCCCTGGAGGGCGAAGTTGCAGAAGAGATAGTCGATTTTCTGCAGGTCATCCTTAGAGATGCCGTCGGCATATTCCCTATTGTCTGCCTGGCAGACCAGGACCAGCGAGTCCGTCCGGTAGGGCTGGCAGATATAGCCGTCGCGGAACATGGCGCTGAAGGAGAAGATGGCGTCCAGTGTCCCGTCCTGGAGCTGGCGCATCATCGTTTCTGTATGGCCGATGGTGACGTGCAGGGAGACATCTTTCTTTTCTTTCAGGAAGCTGCGGATGCGGCGCTGGAGGTGACATTCATAGATGGTGTTGGTCGTGCCGATGCTGACTTTCTGGGTATACGTCGGTGACGACTGGATGTCCTGCAGGGCCGCCAGTTCCAGGGAGACGAAGCGCTGGGCATAGTCCAGGAATTTCTGGCCCGACGGCGTCAGGTCGACCTGTTTGTGGCTGCGGATGAATAAGGGCACACCCAGTTCCATTTCCAGGTCGCGGATGCGGTTGGTGACCGTCGATTGCGCGACGAAGAGCTGCTGTGCCGTTTTGGTGAAGTTCTTGATTTGTGCCAGGGCGATGAACGTCCGGAGTGTCGTTGTGTCCATGGCCGGACCTCCTTCGGATAATTTGATTATCGAATGAAATAAATTAAAATAATCTATTTCACAAATTGTCTACTTGTATTATATAATAACCCATGTAGAGAAACAATGAATTCAATTACAAGAAACTGGAGCTGAACTAGGATGAACAAAAAAACTGTCCCCTTTAACGAAGAACAAATCCGTTCTATCATTGCCGAACACCCGACACCGTTCCATATCTACGACGAAAAAGCCATCGTCGATAATGTCCGTAAATTGATCAAAGCCTT
>CABMPA010000277.1 GCA_902388315.1 uncultured Megasphaera sp.
CGTAAAGCCATGCCGGAAGTCTTCCGCTTCGTCATCGATGAACTGCTGCATGCCCAGCCCGATGAAGACCAGAACCAGCTGGTCTACCATATGAAAATCCTCGATACTATCTTGGAAACGGGCAGTACGCGCCAGTTCATCTACGCCCTGGCTGACCTCATCAAACGGCTGGCTGTCGATCATTTGCACATCATCGGCGATATCTACGACCGCGGTGCCCATGCCGACAAAATCATGGATACCCTTATGCGTCATCATTCACTGGACATCCAGTGGGGCAACCACGACGTCCTCTGGATGGGGGCGGCTGCCGGCAACGCCGCCTGCATTGCCAATGTCCTGCGCAATAACATCCGTTACCATAATATGGAAATATTAGAAAGTGGTTATGGTATCAGCCTGCGTCCTTTCGCACTGTTTGCCTTGGAAACGTATAAAGAAGATGACGGCATGGAACCGATGGTCAAGGCCATTAACGTCATCGTGGCTAAACTTGAAGGCCAGACGATTTACCGTCATCCTGACTACAATATGGACGACCGCCTGTTGTTCCATAAAATCGACTGGGAAAAGGGGGTCATCACCCTCGATGGCAAGACGTATGAACTGAAGACGAAGGATTTCCCGACCGTCAATCCTCAGGACCCCTATACGCTGTCACCGGAAGAACATCAGCTCATGAATGATATTCAGTCTGAATTCACCGAGAGCGAACGCCTTCAGCGCCATATCCGTTTCCTCTACAGCCATGGTTCTTTATACCGCTGCATGAATAATAATCTCTTGTTCCACGGCGGCCTGCCTCTCAATGAAGACGGCAGTTTTAAGGAAATCTATCTGGAAGGCAAGCCATACAAAGGAAAGGCTTTCATGGACAAGGCAGAACACCTCATCCGCCGGGCCTACGACCAGCGCGATACGGAAAGCCTGGATTATATGTGGTATCTCTGGTGCGGCGCCGACTCCCCGGTATCCGGCCGTGTCGTCAAGACTTTTGAACGGAGCTATATCATTGACGAAACGACGTGGAAAGAACCGCAGAATGCCTATTACCGCTTGAACCGTGATAAAGATGAATGCATCAAGATCCTTCATGAATTCGGCATCGACTCGCCTCAGGGCCATATCATCAATGGCCATACGCCGGTCAAGGTCAAGAAAGGGGAAAGCCCGATTCGAGCCGAAGGAAAGGAAATCTGCATTGACGGCGGTTTCTGCAAGGCTTATCAGGGTTCTACGGGGATTGCCGGCTATACGCTCATCTTTAACTCCCATGGTATCCGCATCAAATCCCACTATCCTTTTGAAGATGTCTATCAGGCTCTCATGAACAATGTCGACATCGATTCCGAGTCGACGCAGGTCGAACTGGAACCGAAGCGGGTCATGATCGGCGATACCGATAATGGCAAAAAACTCTTGCAGATGATCCACGATTTGAAGGCCCTCTTGGAAGCCTACCGTCAGGGCGTCATCCTCGAACGCCGTTCGAATCCGTAGCAGGATTCGCCCAATCCCCCGGAGGGGCCGTCCTTCTGCAAACTACAAACTCTATACTACAAACTATAAAGAAAAGATCCGTGCATGATATTAGAAACATTCGTGCGACCTCACCCCATCAAAGGAGGAACTATGAAACGAGAATCGTTAAGCGGTCTATTACTCATTGCCTGTGCGATACTAGCCATGGCCATCTCTAATTCTCCCTTCGGTCCCGTTTATGACCACTGGCTTCAGGCTCCGCTGCCGGCAGGGACACATATGTCTCTGCTGCATTGGATTAACGACGCCGTCATGGCTGTCTTTTTCTTCGTCGTCGGCGCTGAAGTGAAGCGGGAATTCCTCTATGGAGAACTGAAATCCCGGTCGGCGGCCATGCTGCCCATGGCTGCCGCCTTAGGCGGCATGCTCGTGCCGGCTGCGATTTATGGCCTGTGCAATGCCGGCCTGCCGACGGCCGGTGGCTGGGGTATCCCTATGGCGACGGATATCGCCTTTTCCCTGGGCGTCCTGTCCTTGGCGGCTCCCAAAGCGCCGCGCAGCCTGGTCGTCTTTTTGACGGCCCTGGCCATCGTCGATGATCTCGGCGGTATCGTCGTCATCGCCGTCTTTTATGCCGGT
>CABMPA010000278.1 GCA_902388315.1 uncultured Megasphaera sp.
AACGACCTACGATCAACGTAAAAAGAGGCTGTCTTAATGCGACAGCCTCTTTTTTTGATTACAATATGTTATTAACCGAGTGTTTCAATAAAAGCCTTGACTACTTCCGGATCAAAGAGCAGGCCCGACGCGCTGAAGAGTTCGCGGATGGCCTGTTTTTTTGTTTTTGCCCAGAATTCGGCCGACGGATTGATGATCATGTCGTAGTAATCGGCGACGGCGATGATGCGCGCTCCCAGGGGGATATTGGCGCCGCGCAGATGTTTGGGAAAGCCCGACCCGTCCCAGCGTTCATGGTGGTAGCGGATATAAGGCACGATGTCCTGGCAGCAGGGTATGTTTTCCAGCATGTTGCCGCCGCCTGCGGCGTGGCGCTTGTACTGGGCTTTTTCCGAGCGGTTGAGGTAGGGCATCTTGGCCAGCAGGGTGTTGGACACGAAAAGCAGGCCCACGTCATGGAGGAGGGCTGCATATTTGACCTGTTCGATTTCACTCTTGGGCAGGGCCAGTTTGGCAGCGACGCTGACGCTGTAGTTGGCGACCTGCAGGGAGTGCATGTACAAGCGCTGGCTCTTCAACTGTATGAAATTGAGCAATTCCGCTGTAATGGCGTCGAGGGACGTCATTTCTTCCCGGGCAATGCCCGCAGCTTGTTTCAAGGATACCATATACATGACCAACAAACCCTTTCGTCTGCAAACGTGTTACTTGTTCGTCGTCCGGTGCGACCGGCGTACTTTCTGGGGATGACGGAGGATGTTGAACATCTTCACGCTCGTCTTCTTGATGCGTGCGCCCGTATTTTTCATACGCCGTGCTGTCGTGATCTTGGACTGGCGTTTCGGACGCATATCGCGGATAGAGCCGAAATCACCGCGGCGGATACTCGTCGCCTTGATGCGGTCAGAGCGGAGGTTCACCTTCAGGGCGCTCATAATCTGGCTCGTCTTGAGGTCGATATTAAAACTGTAGATGTCCACTGCCACATAGGACAGGGGAGGATAGGCGTGAATACAAAGATGTGCGTTGCCGGAAACGGCAATACACGTCAGTTCGTCGTCGATATGGAAGAAGGTCATCCCTTCAACAGGGGCGCCGACGAGGTCGAAAGCACGCTCTACCAGAGGCTGCAAATCTTCGGCTTCAGCAAAGGAAGCCTTGCAGTTATAAAAATCGATGAGTACATGTTTTCCTAATGTGTTATTCATAAATCTCCACCCGTTACTTAGTTACAGCTTATTATATACTGTTTTCGGGCCATTGTAAACAGAAAAAAAGACCCGTTCCCGATGTTTTTCTGCATCAGGAACGAGTCCTTTGGGTGAATCGTTTTTCGTTCTTCGTTCATCGTGAGAGGGGATGGTTTTTACGACCTGCGATGAACGATATTATGCGGCATGGACGCGCATGGGCGTGAAGGTGAAGCCATTGCCGTCGTAGTCGATGGTGACTGTATCGCCTTCGCGGATGGTACCGGCGATGATGTCGCGGCTCAGGGCCGTTTCGACGGTATGCGTGATCAGGCGGCGCAGGGGACGGGCACCGAACTGCGGGTCGAAGCCTTTGTCGGCCAGTTCCTGCAGGGCTTCGTCGGTCCAGGTGAGGTGGATCTTGACCTGTTTTTCCAGGCGGCTGCCCAGGCGTTCCAGGAGGATAGCGGCGATATTGCGTACCTGTTCTTTCTGGAGCGCTTTGAAGACGACGATGTCGTCGACACGGTTGAGGAATTCCGGACGGAAGTACTGTTTGAGCAGTTCGCGGACCTTCTGGTTGGCTTCGTCGTAATCCTTCGATTCGAGGATTTCGTGGGAACCGAGGTTACTGGTCATGATGATGATGGTGTTCTTGAAGTTGACCACACGGCCTTTGCCATCGGTCAGGCGGCCGTCATCGAGAATCTGCAAGAGGACGTTGAAGATGTCCGGATGGGCCTTTTCGATTTCATCGAGGAGGATGACGCTGTACGGACGACGGCGGACGGCTTCAGTGAGCTGGCCCCCTTCATCATAGCCGACATATCCCGGAGGAGCCCCGATCAGGCGGGATACGGTATGTTTTTCCATGTATTCCGACATATCGATACGGATGATGTTGCGTTCAT
>CABMPA010000279.1 GCA_902388315.1 uncultured Megasphaera sp.
TGTAGCCCAGCTTGTCGCAGACGGCCTGGGCCAGGTCGATGTCGAAGCCGACATCTTTTTCGTTTTCCGTGAATTCAAAAGGCGGGAAGGTCGGTTCCGTACCGACGATGAGGGTCTTGTCGCCTTTTGCGGCGCCATCTTTTTTGTCGGCTGTACCGTTCGAACCGCAGCCGGAGAGAAGGGTCAGGGCTGCCAGGGAGGCAGCGACGAGGGTCGTAACTTTTTTCTTCATCATAATAGGTTCCTCCAATTAGGGAATAGTAAGGATTTCGCTGAGATCCTTCATGATTGCCACATGGGGCAGGGGCGCGAATTCCGGGCTCGTCGTCGTCCCCGTGGTCACGGCGGCAAAGGCGACGCCGGCGTTTTGGGCGGCCCTGGCGTCGATGGTGTTATCACCGATGTAAAGGACGTCTTTTTTGTCCAGGCCGAAGTGACGGCAGACGGCATTGATCCCGTCCGGTGCCGGTTTGGCTTTGGCGACATCTTCCATGCCGACGACGAGGTCGATGAGGTTTTCCATCTGATATTTTCGCAGTGTTTCACCGATGCGCGACCGGGTCTTGGTCGAGACGATACAGCACAGGGCGCCGGACTCTTTCAGGGCGCGGAGCGTCGGCAGGGTCTGCGGATAGAGATGGGTGTTGGCCGTCATGTATTTGTCGGAGAAACGGACCTTGTATTCCCAGATCAGGGCGTTGATGCGGTCCGGGTCGGTTTCCCCGGTCAGGCTGGCCATGGCATCGTACATGGTCATGCCGATGGTACGGCGGATATCCTCTTCCGGGATACCGTCATAGCCTTCGGCCTCGAAAAGGAGCTGGAAGCACATGACGATACCTTTTTCCGAATTCGCCAGGGTGTAGTCAAAATCGAATACGTAGGCTTTATACATGGATTAGGCCTTCGGGTCGACGCCGAACCATTTTTTATACAGTTTGGCGTAAGTTCCATCGGCTTTGAGGTCAGCCAGCGCCTTGTTGACCTTTTCCAGGAGTTCCGGTTTGTCCTTGGATACAGCCATAGCGATACCGGCATCGGCTTTCTTGGCTTCGCCGACGATTTTTAGGTCTTTATCGCCGCCTTCTTTCATGTAATAGAGGGCAACAGACGTGTTGATGACGACGGCGTCACACGTACCGCTCTGCAGTTCCATCCAGCCCTGGCTGTTGGCGTCATACTGTTTGACCGTAGCGCCGGCTTCTGTAGCCAGGTCTACGCCTTTCGTACCGACCTGGGAACCGACCGTGCGGCCCTTGAGGTCGTCGAAGCCGTTGATGCTGGTGTTATCCTTGCGGACGACGACGGAATAGCCATCCTGGAAATACGGTTCTGTAAAGGAAACCTGTTTCTGCCGTTCCGGCGTAGCGTCCATGCCGGAAGCAATCATGTCGATCTGACCACTGCGCAGAGCCGGGATGAGGGCATCGAAGCCGAGGCTCTTGACTTCTACTTTCGTGCCCATCTTTTCGCCGATGGCATTGGCCAGGTCGATATCGAAACCGATGTACTTATCGTTTTCTGTGAATTCAAAAGGCGGGAACGTCGGTTCCATGCCGACGACGAGGGTCTTCTGTTCGCTCGAAGCACCGTCTTTCTTGTCTGCCGAAGAACCGCAGCCGGCGACCAGCGTCACAGCTGCCATGGCAGCCGCGGCCAGAGCTAAACATTTCTTGTTCATGCGTAACAACTCCTTGTTCATTGCCTAATAAGGAAATATAAAATACAACTACTCGACATAATTATACTATATATAGCGCAAAAAATATAGTAGGGGCTCGCTGTTGCGAGCCCGCAGGCCGCAGTTCGCAGGCCGGGGCTCATCGCCGCAGGCGATGATTCGCGAACTGCGAACTGCGGCCCGCGACTAGCGTCAAGGATTTGAAAAAAATCCTTGACATATTCTTTACACAGTAGTATACTAAATGAGCTGTCGGGGCAAGGCCCTGGCGCCTGGGAATAGGATTTGAGTTTTGAAAAAAGTTCAAATTCATCCTTGACAAGCTCTTCCGAGTTTGTTAAAATAAACAAGTCGTCGCCACCCGGTGATGACAACGATGACCTTTGAAAACTGAACAATGAACTGAA
>CABMPA010000280.1 GCA_902388315.1 uncultured Megasphaera sp.
TTTCTCAATCCTTGAAGTAAGGCTTGAATGCGGAGCGATTCGGTTCTTTATGTTGTTTGTTTTCACGGCGCTGGTTGTTGTTGCGGAAGCTGCCGCGATTGTTGTTGTCGCGGTTCTTCGGGGCAAAGTGGCGGCGTCGTTCGCCGCGGCGTTCGTTGTTGTCTTCGCCGTCGTTGTTGCGGCTGCGGCGGTCTCCACGGCGGTCGTTGCGGTTGTAGCGGCGGTTATTGCGGTCACCGCGATTGTTGCGGCTGCGGTGGACGCGGAGCGGCGCTTCTTCAGTGATCTTGACCGGTGTCGTGTCCGGTTCTTTGGTCAAGAGCTTGATGGCAGCGGCTACCAGGGCGGCCGAGTCGTAGTTGGACAGGAGTTCTTCGGCATTTTCTTTGTACGGCCCGAAATTGCCTTCTTCTGTCGTCGTGATCAGGCTGCGGATGGCGGCCTGCTGGGCGCCTTCCAGGGCTTCCGAGAAGGTCGGTGCCTTGCGGCGAGTGATGCGGCGCTTGATGAGGCGTTCGATGGTCCGCAGGTGTTCCATTTCGCGGGGGATGACGAAGGTCGTCGCTTCACCGCTCTGGCCGGCACGGCCTGTACGGCCGACGCGGTGGACGTAGCTTTCCGGGTCCTGGGGCAGGTCATAGTTGAAGACGTGGGTGACGCCGCTGATGTCGAGACCGCGGGCGGCGACGTCGGTGGCGACGAGGATGTCGATGGTCTTTTCACGGAACTGGCGGATGACCGTATCGCGCTTGGCCTGGGTCAAATCGCCGTGGATGCCTTCAGCGGAATAGCCGCGTTTCTTGAGGGCTTCCGATACTTCGTCGACGCGGCGCTTGGTGCGGACGAAGATGATGGCCAGGTCCGGTTCCTGCAGGTCCAGGAGACGGCAGAGGATGTCGAATTTCTGGCGATCCGGCACTTCGATGTACGACTGTTCGATGAGGTCCATCGTGACTTCTTTGGCCTTCATGCGGATGATGAGCGGGTCGTGCAGGAACGTTTCGGCCAGCTGCTGGATCGGCTTGGGCATGGTGGCCGAGAAGAGCAGGGTCTGGCGCGTGTTCGGCGTAGCGGCCATGATGAGGTTGATGTCATCGATGAAGCCCATATCCAGCATTTCGTCGGCTTCGTCGAGGACGATGGTCGTGATATGGCTCAGATCGATGGTGCCGCGTTTCATGTGGTCGATGAGACGGCCCGGCGTAGCGACGATGATCTGCGGGCATTTGCGCAGGCGGCGCAGCTGGCGTTCCATATCCTGGCCGCCATAGATCGGCAGGGCCTGGATGTTGGTGAACTGGGCCAGATGGTTCAGTTCTTCGGCGACCTGCATGGCCAGTTCACGCGTCGGCGACAGGACGACGGTCTGGATGTCCTTCGACGGTTCGGCTTTCAGGATTTTTTCCAGGACCGGGATGCCGTAGGCTGCGGTCTTACCCGTACCGGTCTGGGCCTGGCCAATCATGTCGCTGCCACTCATGGCGACGGGAATCGATTCGGCCTGGATCGGCGTCGGTTCTTCAAACCCCATTTCGTTCAGGGCACGGATAATGACTTCGCTAATATTCAAATTTTGGAATTGTTCTAACATGTACTTCCTCCTTGTTGTGTAACTTATTTATTATAGCATTAATAAGGGGAAAAAGATAGGGGAGAGGCGGCGCATCCTAAAAGAATATTTATATGTAAAGATAAACGTTAAACCTGATTTTTCGATATTTTATTAAATAAAGTATCACGTTTAAGTTAAAAATATTCGGAAAAGTTCTGAAAAAATCCTTGCAAATTACAAAAGGGTATGATAACATACTACACATCAACGAAACAATTCAAAATAAAAAATGCGTTGAAGAGAACTAGTAGGTTCCGGAATGTTTACAGAGAGCTGCCGGGTGGTGTGAGGCAGCAGCGGCACGGAACAGAACTCATCTCTAAGCAGCTCGCTGAAACCCATGGAGTAGGTGGAGCCGGGGCCTGGCCGTTAACAGACAGGAGGGTATCGACTATCATGTCCGTACCTGTAGAGAGCCTATCTTCGGATAGGAATTAGAGTGGTAACGCGTAAGTATAATCTTTCG
>CABMPA010000281.1 GCA_902388315.1 uncultured Megasphaera sp.
TTGGCCGTTTCATCGCCCAAGAGGGCCAGACCGCTTTCAGGATGCTTCTTCAAATAATAGACGGCATTCGGTTTATCCTGCATGAGGGCGTCGGCCTTGCCCTGTTCGACTTCCATGAAGGCTGCTGAAATAGCCGGGAAGACGACGATTTCCGAATCCTTGCAGTGTTCCGTTACGTATTTGTGGGCAGCCGTCCCTTTTTCGACGGCGATCTTCTTGCCTTTCAGCTGGTCCACAGACGTAAGGTTTTCATCTTTGCGGACGACGAACTGCAAGCCTGCATTTTCATAGGGTTCGGTGAAGTCCATCTTCTTCTTGCGGTCTTCGGTAATGCAGACCTGGCCCATGCCGATATCGTACTCACCGTTGGCGACGGCCATGAACATGTTATCGTATTCCGTCGGCGTGACTTTATAGGTAAAACCCAGTTTCTTGGACATGGCATCGAGCAGGTCCAGATCGAACCCGACGAGCTTGCTGTTTTCATCCTTGAAAGCAAAGGGCGCATAGATCCCGGTCGCTACTTTCAACTCTTTCCCTTTCAGGCTGGCCTTATCGCCGCTGCCGCTTCCCCCGCCGCAGCCAGCTAAGACAGATATCGATACGACGGCGCTCAGGCCGGCTAAAATCGCTTTTTTTACCTTGCTGTTCATCATCATCATAATCAGGCACCCCTCTTCACATGTATGACTGGAATCTATCATTCAGGTCTTGTGACCGGAACTGTATATTCAGGCTTGAATCTGGAAGCCGTGACGGAACGGGTCCGTCTCATCGAGGACCAGGCAGTTGATGCCGGTGATGTAGGCACTGCCCGTAATCTGCGGGATAGCCGCCGCCATGCCGCCGACTTCTGCATCGGCTACGATGCGGGCTTTGAACAAGGTCCCCATGATACTTTCATAAACGAAAAGTTCATCTTTCTTCAATTTCCCCCGCAGGTACAGCGACGCCACTTTGGCGCTGGTACCGGTCCCGCAGGGGCTGCGGTCGATCTGGTAGTTGCCGAAGACGACGGCGTTCTTCATGGTCGCTTCGGGGCGGTCAGCCTTACCGTAAAATTCGACTAAGTCGACGCTGTGGATGTCCAGCTCCGGATGGGCTACGGCTTCCTGTTCATTGACGGAGCGGAGGATGTTCATCCCCGTGTCGATGATGGAGCGGATGTTTTCCGGCTGTAAGCTCATTCCCAGGGCATCGGCATCGACGAGGGCAAAGAAGCTGCCGCCAAAGGCAATATCCAGGGCGACATGGCCTAGGCCGTCGACGGGAACCGTGACCCCGGTCCGGTATAAGAAGCAGGGCACGTTGGTAATGGTCACTTCCACGGCCCGGCCATCTTCGACTTTGACGCGGGCCTTGATGAGGCCTGACGGCGCATCGAGGCAGATGTCCGTATAGGGCTCGTGGACGGGTATCATCTGTTCATTGACCAGCACCGTCGCCACGCCGATGGAACCATGGCCGCACATATTCAGATATCCGCCGCTGTCCATGAAGACGACGCCGACATCGGCTTCTTCGTGGACTGGCGTCATGAGGATGGCTCCGAACATATTCGTATGACCCCGCGGCTCCAGCAGAATCGCCTTGCGGTATGTATCATAATGCGTGGCAATGTACTGTTTCTTTTCCATCATCGTCCTGCCTGGCGCATGAGGAAATCCATTGACGACGATGCGCGTCGGTTCTCCCATGGTATGCGAATCAATGACCAGGAATTTTTCTTCGCCCCTCAGTTTTTCCATCAGGCGTTCCTGATTAGCATGCCACATCGAATCTCCCCTTTCACTCCTTAAAACGAACAACGGCGTTTATCTCTCACCGAGATAAACGCCGTTGTTTATTTTAAGCCTATATTTTTATTTTTTAATATTTTTAAGGATAAATTTATTATACTATCATTTCTATATATGTGCAACGTTTAACTTTATTACATTTTTATGAAATTACACATTGTGACGATATTCATAGGGGAGGACTTTCAGGCCATTATAGCTCGGGCAGTCGCGGACCCATTCCAGGGATTCCTTGAGGATGGCCGTC
>CABMPA010000282.1 GCA_902388315.1 uncultured Megasphaera sp.
CTCTTTTCCGGCATTACGACCCTCGTGTCCAAACAGGTCCACATGGGCGATTACATCCGCCTGGCCAGCGGGGAAGCAGGCCGCGTCGTCGACATGAACTGGCGTAATACGACCATCCGCACGGCGACGGGGAACATGGTCATCGTCCCCAACAAGAGCATCGCCACGGCGACGCTGACCAACTATGAACAGCCCTTGGCAGAATGTACCATTTCCATTCCCTTGACCATTACTTATGACAACGACCTGCAGCGCGTCGAAGACGTCACCTTCGGCGTGGCCCGGCACATCCTCGACCACAGCGAATACGGCGTCACCGGCTTTGAGCCCTTGGTCCGCTATGACCAGATGGGGGAATACGGCATTTCCTTTAAAGTCGTCCTGCGTATCCGCAACATCGTCGACGAAGCCGTCCTCAAGCACCAGTTCATCAAAAGCATCTACACGACCTATAAAAAAGAAAACATCCAGCTCCTCATCCGCCATGATTGAGCAGGGGACTCTTGCATGAAGGCTTCGGCCATTATGCGCGATCCTTTGAACGTAAAAGTTTTTCGTTCGTCGTTCGTCGTTCATCGCGATGGATTGATATTTTTAATTCATCCGCTAACCACTAGCCACTAACCACTTAAAGGGCTTGTCGTCGTGCGACAAGCCCTTTTTGGATATGCTATACTAAGGAAAGAAAGCATCATTCACGAGAACGAGGTAATCATATTATGGAAAGTAAACAAAACAAGGGCCGCCGCGGTATGGATATGCTGCACGGTTCTATTGCTGACAAGCTGTTCCTTTTTGCCATGCCTATCGGGCTCATGGGCTTATTTGAACAGCTTTTTAATAGTGCTGACGTCTTTATTCTGGGCCGTTTCGTCGGCAAGAGCGCCATGGCTGCCGTGGGCAATAATATGCCTGTCATCGGCCTTCTGGTGACGCTGCTCATGGGGATTTCCCTGGGGGCCAACGTCACGATTGCCCAATACCTCGGCGCCCGCCGCGACGATAAGGTGGAACGGACAGTCCAGACGGCTATTTTGATGTCCTTCGGCTTGGGCGTCCTGCTGACAGTCATCGGCGAACTCATCGTCTATCCGGCCTTTGGGGTCCTGGAAGTGCCGCCAGACGTCTATGACATGGCCGAACAGTATCTGCGCATCTTCCTGCTGGGCCTGCCGTTTTTGTCGCTGTATAACTTTGAAGCGGCCATCTTCCGCAGCTGCGGCGATGGCAAGACACCGCTGTACAGCCTGATTGCAGCCAATGTGGTCAATATCGCCCTCGACCTGCTGTCGGTCCTGGTCTTCGATTTCGGTCTGGCCGGCGTCGTCTGGGCGACGGTCATTTCCTTTGCCGTCAATTCGCTCATCCTCCTGGCCCTGTTGTGCCGGACGACGGACCGCATCCGCCTGGAACGCCACTACATGCGCTTTTCCCGGGAAGAACTGCATCACATCATCCACATCGGTCTGCCAGCCGGGATCCAGGGCATGGTCTTTGCCTTGTCCAACGTCCTCATCCAGTCGGCTCTGAACAGCCTGGGAACGGAAGCCATGGCGGCGTCGGCAGCGGCTTTCATCATCGAAGGCAATATTTACTGTTTCGTCAACGGTTTCAGCCAGGCGACGACGACTTTCGTCGGACAGAACTACGGCGCCCGCAACCTGCGCCGCTGCTTCCGCATCACCAAAGTCGCCTTTGGCGTCGAAGCAGCGTTCCTCCTGGTCGTCACTGTGCCGGTCCTCTTCTTTTCTCCGGAACTCATCCGCTTCTTCAATGGCGACCCTAACGTCGTCGCCTTGGGGACGAAACGCCTCTTTTACGTTGCCGGGACCTTATATCTCAACGGTATCATCGATATCATCTCTGGCTCCCTGCGCGGCTACGGCTATTCCCTGCCGCCGGCTGTCGTCGTCCTGGCCGGCATCTGCGGCGTCCGCATCACCTGGCTGTACACCGTCTTTGCGGCCCATCGCGACTTCCTGGTCCTCATGGCGGCGTACCCAGCCAGCTGGCT
>CABMPA010000283.1 GCA_902388315.1 uncultured Megasphaera sp.
AGCGGATAATATCGACTACCACGACATGTTTTATATCGAAGGGACCCTGCCGCACAAACACCGCACGGCCGTGACCCGTTTGCGGGAATTCATGGACCTCGTCGGCGACCGGTCCCTTTTTGAGACTGTATTTTTTGAAAATGGCGACGGCATGACCGTTTCGCAATGGAAAGGATAAGAGAATGGGAAAAATGGAATTGCTGGCTCCGGCCGGCAGTATGGATAAAATGAAGATGGCCTTTTTATACGGCGCCGATGCCGTCTACCTGGGAGGGAAGTCCTTCGGCCTGCGGGCTTTCAGCGACAACTTCTCCAATGAAGAACTGAAGGAAGCCGTCGAGTACGCCCATGCCCGGGGCAAGCATATCCACGTGACGGTCAATATCTTCCCGCACAACGACGACCTCAAGGCCTTGCCGGAGTACCTCGTCTACCTGCGCGATATCGGCGTCGACGCTATCCTCATCGCCGATCCGGGTATCTTCGCCCTGGCCCGGCAGCTCGTGCCCGACCTGCCTGTCCACGTATCGACCCAGGCCAATACGACCAACTGGGCGTCGACGAAATTCTGGCACGACAACGGCGCATCGCGCGTCGTCATGGCCCGCGAAGTGAGCCTCCGCGACGTCAGGGACATCCATGACAAAGTACCCGACGTCGAACTGGAAGGCTTCATCCACGGCGCCATGTGCATTTCCTATTCCGGCCGCTGCCTGTTGAGCAATTATTTCACCCAGGGCGACCGTGATTCGAACCGCGGCGAATGTGTCCAGTGCTGCCGCTTCAAGTACAACGTCGTCGAAGAAAAACGGCCGGGACAGTATTTCCCTGTCGTCGAAGATGAACGGGGGACCTATATCTTCAACTCCAAGGACCTCTGCCTCCTGCCGTACCTGCCGGACCTCTACCAGGCCGGCCTTTCGAGCCTCAAGATCGAAGGGCGCATGAAGAGCATCCACTACGTGGCCACCGTGACCAAGGTCTACCGCCAGGCCTTCGATGCCTATGAAGCCGACCCGGAACACTTCACGGTCCGCCAGGAATGGCTCGATGAACTGGAAAAGATTTCCCACCGGCCCTATACGCGGGGCTTCTCCGTCTCCCGGCCGACGGCAGCCGACCAGGTATACAGCCAGTCGAGCAATACCCAGACCCATGACTTCATCGGCCTGGTCAAGTCCTATGACCAAGAAAAGGGCCTGGCCTGGGTGGAACAGCGCAACCACTTCAAACTGGGGCAGACCGTTGAATTTCTCCAGCCCAAAGGCCATCTGGTCCGCTATACCATCGACCGCATCGTCGACGAAGACGGGCAGGAACTCGACGCCGCCCGCCACGCCCAGCAGCTCGTCGGCCTGGCCGTCCCGGAACGGCTGGAACCGTATTCCATGATGCGCCGCCAGGTGAAGAGCCATGTTTGATGAAGACTGGGTATACTTCCAGGCGGCGCCGTCGGAGATGACCTTCATCAACCGCATCATCGAAGGCTGCGACTACCTGGGCGTCGTCACGGCCCTGAATGGCAAGAAGGGCATCGGCTTCGTCAGGACGACAAAAGACACGGCCAGGGAAACGATTGATGTACTCCAATCCCTGCCCATCCCGGTCCGTATCCTGTCACGCCAGGAAGCCTTAGCGGAAGCGGAACAAAAATAGTGTATGAAACTCACAAAATTTATAGTTATACGATTGAGCGAAAAGCGCTGCCCCGGACGGCAGCGCTTTTTTCGTTCGTCGCAGGTCGTTCGTCGCAGGTCGTGGAGGGAGTAAAAAATAATAAACCATCACGATGAACGATGAACGAGGAACGTTTACGACGAAGGGCTCCATATAGGATGGTGATAGTCCTGCAAGGAATATTTTACACCGGATTAAAACAATAAATTTTAAAAAGGGGCAGCCCCTGTCATCATATGTAAAATAGTTGTTTCGGCTATCTATTTTTTGGCAGTTAGGCCTTTAAATTCTTGACAGAATTGGTGTATAATTAATATATAATTATAAAATA
>CABMPA010000284.1 GCA_902388315.1 uncultured Megasphaera sp.
GAGAGGTAGCAGTGCTGTCAAGCAGCCATTTACGGAAGATGCCTATAAAATGGAAAAATCCCCCTTTACAGGAGCGCGTCTTTATGGTATAATTCCCTTGTTAATTTAGGCAGTCCTCTGTCCGGTAACACGATTGTCGTGAAAGGTGGCGGCAACGGGGGCACGAATGTCTTATAGGAGGAAAAAAGAAATGAACATTATCAGCGTACTTGAACAGGAACAGCTTCGTGACGATATCCCGGCATTCCGCCCTGGTGATACAGTCAAAGTTCACGTAAAGGTTGTCGAAGGCAATCGCGAACGTGTACAGATTTTTGAAGGTGTCGTTATTGGCCGTCAGAACGGCGGCGTCCGCGAAACTTTCACTGTCCGCCGCGTTTCCTACGGTGTTGGTGTTGAACGTACTTTCTTGGTACATTCCCCGCGCCTCGCTAAAATCGAAGTCGTTCGCCACGGTATCGTCCGTCGTGCAAAATTGCACTACCTCCGTGGTCTTACAGGCAAAGCTGCCCGTATCCGCGAACGTCGGTAATTCATTGGCAAGAACACTTGAAAAAGAGGTTGTCCCACGAAGCCATGCTTCGCGGGACAGCCTCTTTTTTCATGCCTCAAACATCAAACATAATGTCATCTGCCCTTACATACATTGTTAACTACATTATACACGACAACAAGTTGACTACAATCACTGCAGCGAGTATAATAATCCCATAGTTCACAATAAAAATAGGGAGTGGGTTGACAATGACTACGATAGCAGCACTGACTGATAAGATTATACAGGGATACCGCCTCCAGCGCGGCGATGATTTATCGATTTTCCTGACGGCACCTTTGGAAGAATTGCAGCAGGGGGCCGGCATCTTACAGCGCCATTTTTGCGGCAACCACATTGATTTCTGCACCATCATCAACGGCCGCAGCGGCCGCTGTGGGGAGGACTGCAAATACTGCGCCCAGTCGGCTTGTCATCATACGGGCTGCGAAGAATACGGTTTCCTGCCGAAAGAAGAAATCCTGGCCAACGCCAAGGCCAACCAGGATGCCGGCGCCAACCGCTTTGCCATCGTCACGTCGGGCCGGGCCCTGACAGGGGCGGATTTTGAAAAAGCCCTGGATACGTACCGCACGATGAAGCAGACGTTGCACATCGACCTCTGCGCGTCGCACGGGCTGCTGACACCGGAACAGCTGCACCGCCTCCACGAAACGGGCGTTACCAGCTACCATCATAACATCGAGACGTCGCGGCGCTTTTTCCCATATATCTGTACGACCCACAGCTATGACGACCGCATCCGCACCATCAAGGCCGCTCAGAAAGAAGGGCTCTGCGTTTGCTCCGGCGGCATCATCGGCATGGGGGAAACGTGGGAAGACCGGCTGGATATGGCCATCAGCCTGGCTGAACTGGGCATCCAGTCCATTCCCATCAACGCCCTCATGCCCATTCCCGGCACGCCCCTGGAACATCGGCCCCGGCTCGACGGCCGCGACGTCCTGCGGACTATCGCCTTCTTCCGCTTCATCAATCCCGAAGCCAACATCCGCCTGGCCGCCGGCCGCAAGCTCCTGCCGGAAAACGGCGCCACAGCCCTGCTCCACGGGGCATCGGCCTCGATTACAGGCAACATGCTGACCACCTCAGGCTCGACCATCGCCGAAGACATGGATATGCTCCAGCGCCTGGGCTTGACGAATAGGGAGTAGCCGTTAGCGGTTAGCCGTCAGCAGCTAGCAGTCAGCTATTAAGGGGCCAACCTTATGGGTACAGTATAAACCGTATAGCCTCAAACATCAAACATCATACATCAAACTTCAAACATTAAAGAGAAAGGGGCCGCTCATGATGGCAGAAGCCTTCGTATGACCAGCCCCGCACTAGCCTTCATTCCTTGTCTATGATATAATATGAGGGATATAGAAACATACATATACTTTTCAATGAGGTGATTATCGTGGCAAAACA
>CABMPA010000285.1 GCA_902388315.1 uncultured Megasphaera sp.
CTTTGGCGTGGAACAGGTTGGCCAGGCTGGCCAGTTCGTCGCGGACTTGCGGCGTGTCGTAGCGGACCTTGATCATGGCCAGTTCGTAGCTGATGAAGGGCGCTTCATCGAGGTTGATGATCTTGATGACGTCGATGAGTTTCGCCAGCTGGCTGATGGTCTGCTTCAATTCTTTATCGTCTTCGATGCTGATGACGATATTGAAGCGCGACACATCCGGTTCTTCCGTATAGCCGACGGTCAACGATTCGATGTTGATGGCCTTGCGGCTGATCAGGCCGGCAATATGTGTCAATACGCCCGGTTTATTATCGGACAAAATAGCCAGATGCTGTTTTCTCATCAGGCGTCACCTCCTAAAATCATGTCACTCAATGCTTTGCCGCCGGGAACTGTCGGGTATACCCGTTCTTCCGGCGAGATGCGGATATCGACCAGGGCCGGCCCTTTATGGGCAAAGGCCTCTTTCAGGACGGGGATTAAATCGTCCTGTTTTTCAATGGCGTATCCTTTGACGCCCAGCGATTCGGCCAGCATGGGCAGGTTTTTGCGCTTATTCAAAGTGCATTGTGAATAATGGTGGTTATAGAAGAAATCCTGGAGCTGGACGATCATTCCCAGCGTATCGTTGTGCAAGACGATGACTTTCACGTCGATGCCGTATTCCGACAAGGTCGCGAATTCCTGACAGTTCATGAGGATACTGCCGTCGCCGGAAAAGACGACGACTGTTTTTTCGGGACAGGCCACTTTGGCACCGAGGGCAGCCGGCAGGCCGAAGCCCATCGTGCCCAGACCACCGGAAGAAATGAAGTGTTTCGGTTCGTCCGTCGTGAAGAATTGAGCTGCCCACATCTGATGCTGACCGACGTCGGTAATGGCTACGGTATCGTCGTCCCGGGTGATGTCCCGGACGGCGGCGAAGATTGACTGGGGTGAAATGCAGCCTGGATGCGGCGGCGTCGCGAAGGGGTGGCTTTTCTTCATGGCCAGGACCTCATGACGCCAATCGGCAAAGGCGGCTCCGTAATCGAAGGCGCCTTCTTTCAGCTTCTTGGCGAAAATGGGCAGGGACCAACGCAGGTCCCCTTTGATGCCTAAGTCGATGTCGATGATCTTGTCGATTTCGACATCATCGATTTCAAAATGGATGATCTGTGCATTGGGAGCAAACGTATCGGCTCGGCTGGTCAGGCGTTCGTCGAAACGGGCCCCTAAGGCGATGAGCAAATCGCAGCCTGAGATGGCTTTGTTCGATGCATAAGAGCCGTGCATCCCGCCCATACCGAGATGGAGTTCGTGAGAATCGGGGATGGCTCCTTTGCCCATGAGTGTCGTGACGACGGGAATCTTCGTCGTATTGACGATGTCTTCGAGATACTTCGTCGTTTCCGACAGGATGACACCGCCGCCGACGAGGAAGACCGGTTTCTGGCTGTGCTGGATCATGGCGACAGCCCGGTCGATGTCATAAGCTTGTCCAGTTGTTTCGATGACGTAGCCCGGCAGATGGACTTTATCGGGATATTGGAAATAGATTTCCGCTTCCAGGGCGTCTTTGGCAATATCGATCAGGACTGGACCGGGCCGGCCTGTCGATGCGATGTAAAAGGCTTCTTTTAGGACGCGCGGGATAGAAGCGGCGTTCTTTACCAGGTAGTTGTGCTTGGTAATGGGCGACGTAATGCCGGAAATATCGGCTTCCTGGAAGGAATCGCGGCCGATGAGGCCCGTCGGGACCTGTCCGCTGATGATGACCATGGGGATAGAGTCCATGTTGGCCGTAGCAATGCCCGTAACCATGTTGCATACCCCTGGTCCGGACGTGGCGATGCAGACGCCGGGCCGGCCGGTAACGCGGGCGTAGCCGTCGGCAGCGTGGACCGCTCCTTGTTCATGACCGGTAAGGATGTGCCGGAAGTTGTCTTTATACATTTCTTCGT
>CABMPA010000286.1 GCA_902388315.1 uncultured Megasphaera sp.
ATCATGATAAGTCCCTCCCCTTAGTCGTACTTCTTGTCGCGCATGAACAAAAAGCCGATGATGCCGTCGATGACGATGAGCGCCATGATATTGACATCGAAGCACAAGTTGGCAATGAACGTGGCCACGATGATGGCCAGCGGCAGGAGAAGCTTCTTCTTCCCCTGCTTGATGAGGAGATCGATGCCGACATTGACGATGAGGGCCGTCGCCCCGCACTGCATCCCGCGGAGGATCATCTTGATATAGAGATTCTGAATGAAGAAATCATAGCAGTAAGAAATAATCGTCAACGTAATCAGGCAGGGCAGCACCGTCGCGACCAGGGCGACCAGCGTCCCCAGGACACCGGCCATGCGGTAGCCGAGGATAACGGCACTGTTGACGGCAATGACACCGGGCATGGACTGGGCGATGGCCACCATGTCTAGGGTATCCTTATCGCTGATCCAGTGGTATTCATCGACATATTTCCCTTTCAGAAGGGGAATAATGACGAAACCGCCGCCGACGGTGAAGGCGCTGATTAAAAAAGTCGATTTGAACAGGGTCCAAAAGAAATGGGCATCCCGTTTCGGGGTCACAATATCGTTCATCATCTATCATCCTTTCTTGACAGTCATCTTTTCTATGGTCTTAGTATAACACGGGCCTTGCTATATTGAAAATATTTGTATAATTGATATAATATACGTAAATTATATGTCAAGGAGGCATGGATATGGATATCCGTCAACTCACGTACTTCATGGTCATCGCCGAAGAAGGCCAGATCACAGCAGCTGCCCGTCGCCTGCACATGGCCCAGCCGCCGCTGAGCCAGCAGATGAAAGCCCTGGAAGAAGAACTGGGCGTACAGCTGCTGCAGCGGGAGCCGCGCAGTGTGACCTTGACTGATGCCGGCGAAATCCTCTACCGCCGGGCCCGCCAGATCATCGCCCTCACCGATTCGACGCGCCGGGAAATCGCCGATTTCAAGAACGGCCTGCGCGGTACCCTGTCCATCGGGACCGTGTCCTCCTCGGGCAGCGTCATCCTCCGGCCGGCACTGCGACAATTCCACGACAGCCACCGCGGCATCCGCTTTGAAATCTATGACGGCAACACCTTCCGGGTCCTGGACATGCTGCGCAAGGGCCTCATCGAAATCGGCATCGTCCGTACCCCTTTCAAGCAGGACGCCTTCGACTGCACCCTGCTGCCGGAAGAACCGATGGTCCTGGCCTACGCCGATACCCTGGCCGACCCCAATCCGGGGCAGCCGTCCCTGACCGTAGAGCAGCTGCACGGCCTGCCGCTCATCCTCTACCGCCGCTTCGACCAGCTCTTCCATGATGTCTGCGAAGCGCATAACCTGACGCCGAACTTCCTCTGCCGCAATGACGACGCCCGGACGACTCTGCTCTGGGCTGAAACCGGCCTGGGCTATGCCGTCGTCCCGGCATCGGCCATCTCGCCGACCCGCCGGCCCCAGCTCCAGACCAAAACCATCGACGAACCGCGCCTGCGGACCCAATTGGCCGTCATCACGTCAAAACACCGCTACCTGTCCGGCATAGCCCGCCAGTTCATCGACGCATTGACAAAGACCGAAGACTAGCTGGCGCCACCGCTACATAAAAGATTTTTGAACGCAAAAAGGAGGTTGTCCCATCAAGCAACCATGCTTAATGGGACAACCTCTCTTGGTATTTTATGGTGCGCCTAGAAGGATTCGAACCTTCGCACCCGGTTCCGGAGACCGGTGCTCTATCCCCTGAGCTATAGGCGCAAGTAAGTGGTGACCCAGTAGGGATTCGAACCCTAGACCCACAGCTTAGAAGGCTGTTGCTCTATCCAGCTGAGCTACTGAGTCGCAAAAAATGGAGCGGGTGATGGGAATCGAACCCACATAACCAGCTTGGAAGGCTGGCGCTCTACCACTGAGCTAC
>CABMPA010000287.1 GCA_902388315.1 uncultured Megasphaera sp.
CAAAGCCCGTGACGAAAAGGCTGAGGACCAGGAGCAGGAAAAGCTGGAACGGCGTGCAGGTAAGGCTGCTCCAATCTTCCGTGACCAGTGTGTAGGGTACGAGGACGACGGCTGCGGCGACGAGCTGAACAATCGTCTTATCATAGGCTGAAATCTCGGAAAATTTCTTGTTGCAGGGGACAACAGCCGCATAAAACCCGGCTGCCCCGAGGCCGAATAAGACGCCGGACAGGTGAGCGCCTCCGGTCAGGCCGCCGTCAAAAAGGCCGCTGACGAAACACATGCCCAGCAGGGCCAGGAGAACGCAGACGACCTTGCGGCCCGTCAGCCGTTCTCCTAACAATACCGGCGATGCCAGGATGACGAAGACTGGCGCCATATAATAACAAATGGAAGCAATGGCCAAGGTCGTGTGCCGGAAGGCTTCGAATAACAGGATCCAATTGACACCGATGCAGATGCCCGACAGGACGAGCAATTTCAGATTCGCCCGGATCTGGACAGCCGACATATCGATATGGCCCAGGCGAGTCACCAGCCAGAGGAACGCTGCCCCCAGTGCTGCCCGGCTGAGGGCAATGATACTCGATGGCAAGGGAATATAGTGGATGAACAGACCGACCGTGCCAAAGGTAAACATAGCAAAGATGAGACATGCCCGGGCATTCCTTTCTAACGAAAAGTGCATGAATATTCTCCCCTTTCAACAAATGCGCAGTCCAAAACAAGGGATTACGCCTTGTACCTATTGTAAATTATATTTATAATGTAAACAACACAGTTAGTAAAAAAATTCAAGGAGCGATACATGAAAATATTCAGACACAACCAAAAATCAAAAAAACAGCTGATAACCCTGGCTTTGATGGGGTTGATGTGTATAGGAGGCAATGCCATGGCCACCCAGGTAAATGTCGACTCGGCTACCAAAGATATGCCGGGAAAAGTAGAAAGTACGGTGTTATCCGTACCCGTGAAAACGCCGATGATCAATCAGATTTCCGACGTCGTATACGAACAGGTCCCAATGCGAGGCTACCCCAACGTAGCCATGAAAATGGACATCCTTCAGCCGAAATCGGATGAAAAGCTTCCGGCTATTATATATGTCACCGGCGGCGGCTTCATCAATGCGAATAAGGACAACGGCATCCAGCTCCGGATGCACCTGGCAGAAGCGGGCTATGTCGTCGCTTCCATCCAATACCGGGTAGCGCCTACGGCCCGCTTCCCAGAACCCCTGGAAGATGTGAAAGCCTCGATCCGCTATTTGAAAGCCCATGCAGACCAATTCGGCATCGACCCGGAACGAATCGGCATCATCGGCGGCAGTGCCGGCGGCTATCTCACCGCCATGGCGGCAACGACCAGCGGCACGACGACCTTTGACAAAGGCGACAATCTCCAGGTCGGGAGCGACGTCAAAGCAGCGGTAGACCTCTATGGCCTCTCCGACCTGACCCGCATCGGCGACGACTACAGTGAATCCGTGAAAAAAGCCCACCAATCGCCTGGCGCCACCGAAGCCCTGTGGGTCAATGGATCGGCCGTATTCGGCGGCCGCGACGGCGGCATCCTGGCCAATCCGGAAGGCGCCAAAAAGGCCAACCCCATCACGTACATTTCCCAAACCAGTGCGCCTATGCTGCTCATGCACGGCACGAACGACACGGTCGTCTCCCCCAGCCAGACGGACCTGCTCTTCCAGGCCCTCCAGAAACATAACATCCCTTCGAAACGCTACCTGGTAGGTGGGGCAGCCCACGGCGGCGTCTACTGGAACCAAAAAGAAGTGCTCGATATCATCACTGCTTTCTTTGACTCGTATTTGAAAAAATAAAAAATTCCATACCTCGTCGCCTATCAGGCCTCGAAACGAGGCGGCGAACTCTATTGC
>CABMPA010000288.1 GCA_902388315.1 uncultured Megasphaera sp.
GTGCCGGCGAAGAAGTCGACCGCGTCCGCGAGGCCGTCCGCCTGCTGCGGGACCGCAATGTCGATTTTGAATTCGACGGCGAAATGCAGGCCGATGCCGCGCTGGTACCGCGCATTGCCCGCCAGAAAGCACCGGGTTCGGCCGTAGCCGGTCAGGCCAATGTCCTCATTTTCCCGAACCTCGTTTCCGGCAACATCTGCTATAAAGTATTGGAACACCTGGCCGGGGCTACGGCCTTGGGACCGCTCCTCCAGGGCCTAGCCAAGCCGGTCATGGATTTGTCCCGCGGCTGTACGCCTGAAGATATTACCGACGTCATCGCCATTTGCTGCAGCGATGCCATCTACATGCAGGCTGAAAAGAAACGCGATATCGCCTTTACCAGCCGTTTTGAAAAGCTCGACTGCCGCGTAGCCGTCGAGAACCGCAATATTTCCATCCGGTTCGACCCGGAAAAATGCAAGAACTGTACTCTCTGCCGCCGGCGCTGTGCCGATGTCATGTCCATGACGGGTTATTATTCCCTGGAAAGTACCGGCGACGTGCCTATCTGCGTCCACTGCGGCCAGTGTTCCCTGACCTGCATGTTTGGGGCGACGACGACCGTATCCCAGCGTGATGCCATCCAGAAGGCCATCGACGATCCTAAGAAAGTCGTCATCTTCCAGACAGCGCCGGCTGTCCGCGTCGCCCTCGGCGATGAATTCGGACTGCCTTTCGGTTCGGTTGTCCAGGGCAAGATGATCGCCGCCCTGCGGGCCCTCGGTGGGGATTACGTCTTCGATACGAACTTCGGTGCTGATTTGACCATCATGGAAGAAGCATCGGAACTCTTATACCGCATGCATAACAAGAAAGAACTCCTGCCGCAGTTCACCAGCTGTTGTCCGTCGTGGGTCGAATTCACGGAAATCTTCTTCCCTGAACTGATTCCCCATCTGTCGACGGCTAAGAGCCCTATCAGTATGCTCAGTCCTATGATCAAGACGTATTTTGCCAAACGCATGAAGATCGACCCGGCCGATATCGTGACGGTCTGCGTGACGCCGTGTACGTCGAAGAAGGCGGAAATCGCCCGGCCGGAACGGAATGCTGCCGGCCGTTACTGGAAGAAACCGGAAATCCGCGATACGGACTACTGCATTACGACGCGGGAATTGGCGAAATGGATCAAAGACGCCCAAATCGACTTCAACAGCCTGAAAGATTCGGATTACGACCCCATCTTCGGCCAGTCCTCCGGCGGCGGCACGATTTTCGGCAACAGCGGCGGCGTCATGGAAGCGGCCCTGCGGACGTTGGTCTATTTGAAGACAGGCAAACCGGCTGATGAAGAATTCCTCCACTTTGAAGAAGTCCGCGGCCTGGAAGGCGTCAAGGAAGCGGCTCTGACCCTGGACAACGACATCATCCGCGTCGTCGCCATCAGTGGCTTGGCCAATGCCCGGCGTTTCATCAACCGCATGGAAGAAAAACATTCGTGGAAGAAATACGCTTTTATCGAAGTCATGGCCTGCCCGGGCGGCTGCATCGGCGGCGGTGGCCAGCCGAGGACGAAACTGCCCCAGGAAATCCCGGCCAAACGCGCCCGCATCGAATCGCTTTACGGACTGGATTCCTTGAAACAGATTCGTGCCAGCTGGGAAAATCCGGAAATCCAGACACTGTATACCAAGTTCCTGGGTGAACCGCTCAGCGACCTGTCCGAATCCCTCTTGCATACGCAGTATATCAATAAACACTACATGCTGGGCAAAGAAGATAAAGTACAGCCGGAGGTCAGCCATTAACGTGATTCGTGACCAGGTTGTAGTTTAGATTTGTAGTTTGTAGAAGGTGGCTTTAAATTTAAAAACCTTCACTAAAAACTACAAACTGCAAACTTAATACTCA
>CABMPA010000289.1 GCA_902388315.1 uncultured Megasphaera sp.
GCCTTTGAAGCGAGGCTTTGCACTGCTCTATATACGGTGCCATTGCTGTCCGCAAAAAAGCAGGCCGTCTGGTCAATCTGGCGGAAGACGTCAAGGCTCGCCCTGTCGTAGGCACCATCGGCATCGGTCACACCCGCTGGGCGACACACGGCGGCCCGTCGGACGTCAACGCCCATCCCCATACGGATGAAAAGGGCGATTTTGCCATCGTCCACAATGGCATCATCGAAAACTACATGGAATTGAAGGAAGAGCTCCTCAAGAAAGGATACCACTTCAAGTCGGAAACGGATACGGAAGTCGTCGCTCATCTGTGCGCCGACATGTATGACGGGGACTTCACCAGCACCGTCCGCAAAGTCCTGGCCCGCCTGCGCGGTTCCTATTCGCTGGTATTCATGTGCAAATTTGAACCGGATAAGATTATTTGCTGCAAGAAAGATAATCCCCTCATCGTCGGTCTCGGCCAGGGCGAAAACTACATCGCCTCGGATATCCCGGCCATCCTCAGCTATACCCGTAAGACGTACATCATGAATGATGGGGAAATCGCCATCGTCATGAAAGATAATGTCTGGGTCACCGACCTTGAAGGCAAACCCATTTCCAAGAAAGTCTTTGAAGTTAACTGGGATGCCGAAGCCGCTGAAAAAGGTGGCTTTGAACACTTCATGCTCAAGGAAATCTACGAACAGCCGAAGGCTATCAAAGATACCATGAGCTGCCGTATCACCCAGGATGGCAAGCATGTCCAATTTGAAGAACTGAACTGGACGCCGGAAGATGTCAAATCCATTGGCAAGATCTTGATCACCGCTTGCGGTACGGCCTACCATGCCGGTCTTTTGGCCAAGTATTTCATTGAAAAACTGGCCCGCATCCCCGTCGAAGTCGACATCGCTTCGGAATATCGTTATCGCGACCCCTTGACGGACAGCAAGACCCTTTGCATCGTCATCAGCCAGTCCGGGGAAACCATTGATACCCTGGCTGCCCTGAAAGAAGCGAAACGCCGTGGTGCCCGTTCCCTGGCTGTCACCAATGTCGTCGGCTCGTCTATTTCCCGTGAAGCCGACCAGGTCGCCTATACCTGGGCCGGTCCGGAAATTGCCGTTGCTTCGACCAAGGCCTATACGACACAGCTGGTCACGCTCCTGCTCTTGGCCCTGTACATGGGCCGCTTGAACGGGAACCTGCCTGCTGGCCGGGAAGAAAAGATCCTGACGGATTTGGCAAAACTGCCGGATCAGTGCCAGGCTGTCTTCGACCAGGTCGACATCATCAAAGGTCTCTGCGATGCTTTCAAAGATAAAGAAGACGTCTTCTTCATCGGCCGTTCCATGGACTACGGCCTGGCTATGGAAGGTGCCCTGAAATTGAAGGAAATCTCCTATATTCACGCGGAATCCTATGCCGGCGGCGAATTGAAACACGGCACGTTGTCCCTTATCGAAGCTGGTGTTCCCGTTATCGCCCTGGCTACGCAGCTGGAAGTCGAAGAAAAGATGATCAGCAACATCAAGGAAGTCAAAGCCCGCGATGCCTATGTCGTCGGCGTCGTCCAGGAAGGCGATACGGAAGTCGGCAAGACCGTCGATGCGCTGCTCAAAGTACCGGCATCGGATGATTTCGTCGTTCCTATCCTGGCTATCATCCCCTTGCAGCTGTTGGCTTACTACATCGCCGTCAGCCGCGGCAACGACGTAGACAAACCGCGTAACCTGGCCAAGAGTGTTACTGTAGAATAAAAGATAGTTTGTAGTTCGGAGGTTGCAGTTTGTAGACGATGGCTTTAAATTTTTAAACATTGACTACAAACTTCAAACTAAAAAAGGCGCTGTCGCATTAAGCCATTTTTGCTTCGTGCGACAGCTTTCTTTTTTTGTTCTAT
>CABMPA010000290.1 GCA_902388315.1 uncultured Megasphaera sp.
AAACTGCAAACTTAAAACTCAAAAAGAGGCTGTCTTAATGCGACAGCCTCTTTTTGCTTGCCTTTTTAGGACAAACCTGTTACGCTAATTTTAGTGGCTCGTAGCTCGTGGCTCGTGGCTCGTGGCTCGTAGGGCCTGCCTGACCTGTAGGGGCGCCCACGTGGGGCGCCCGTCCCTGAACTAGGGGAGTTGTCGGCTAATCGGAAAGGAGTGTATCATCATGCGAAAATGGATCCATGTAGCTTTATTGACGCTCTGCTTCTTCTGTTTCGGCGGGGCCGCCCTGGCCGCTTCGGCCGTGACGCCGGATGGCTATTTCAACGGCATCCGCCTGGCTGGCAAAGTCCGTGTCGTCGATTCTTTCCCGGACATCCGCGTCCAGGTCGTCAGTGCCTTCCCGGACCTGCGCGTCCAGACCGTTGACTATTTTCCCGATGACATCGGCCAGTGGCAGTTCGTCGATTACGGCGAAGACTTCACAATCCAATTCGTCGATTCCTTTCCGGACATCCGCATCCAGTTCGTCAACAGTTTTCCCGGAGTTCCCTAACTTAGTGAAAAGAGTATCCCTATGAAAGGCACCCTGGAAAAATAAGAGGACGCAGGTCGCAGTTCGCAGGCCGCCTGCTGTGATATTTGATCAGAGCCTATGCAAGTATAATGACAAGTTTTCTATGAGAAAGCAGGTGCAAAAGTGATTTGCAAAATGCCTATAGGAATAGATGATTTTGGAAAAATCCGCAATAAGGATTTCTATTTTGTAGATAAGACTGGGTTTATCCGCCAGCTCATTGATAGTTCCCGGGAAGTCACCTTGATTACGCGGCCGCGCCGTTTTGGTAAGACCTTGACAATGAGTATGCTGGAATATTTCTTTTCCATTGAAAAAGAAAGCCAAAGCCGTCATTTATTCGACCACCTGGCCATTGCACAAGCCGGGCCTGAATATATGGCTCAGCGTGGCCAGTATCCTGTCATTTTCCTTACCCTCAAGGATATCCAGAATCCGTCTTGGACGACATGGGAACGGATGCTTTCCTTTATACGGCTGTTTTTAGCACAAGTCTATGATAGATATCGCTACATCCGTGAAAAGGCAGATATCAATGAAGTCCAGGCCCGCCTTTTTGATCACGTCGTCCAAGGACGGGCGACAGAAGATGAATTGGCCTTATCCTTGACCAATTTGATGGCTATGATGCAGACTTACTATGGCCGAAAAGTTATTCTCCTTATCGATGAATACGATGCCCCGATTCAACAGGCTTGGGAAAGCGGTTATTATATCGGCTGTATCGGTTTCATGCGCCAATTTTTGAGCAGCGCCTTGAAAACGAATGATACCTTGGAATTTGCTGTCCTGACGGGCATTACCCGTATCTCTAAAGAAAGCATTTTCAGTGGCCTGAATAATCTGGATGTCTGTTCGGTTTTGCGCGATCAGTACGCCGAGGTCTTCGGATTTACGGAAGCAGAAATACAAGAACTCTTAGAAACCGTACATCATGGGGAAAAGCTTCCAGAACTAAAAAAATGGTATGATGGCTATCACATTGGCTGTGCAGAAATTTATAATCCTTGGTCCGTCATCAATTATGTGGCCCATGATTGCCAAGCCAGGCCTTATTGGGTCCGGACATCGGGGAACAGCATTTTACGTCATCTCCTTTCTCATACGGATGAGTTACGGATTCAGATGATACAAAATCTGCTACATGGCAAAGCCGTTCGCGTCACCTTAGATGACAGCCTCATTTATTCTGAAATAGACCAGGACCCGGGAACCCTTTTCAATCTCCTGTTGACGACGGGCTATTTGACTGTCGAAAAGGTCTTATCCCTTAGCGATGACCGTTATGCATTAAGGATACCGAATGAAGAAATCCGCAAA
>CABMPA010000291.1 GCA_902388315.1 uncultured Megasphaera sp.
CGCTGTTCTCGTTGAAGCAGGAAGCTCCCGCCTCTATAGGGGGAGCACGTTCACTTGAAGATGTTTCTGGCAAGACCATGCTGGAAATCTTATATGGAGGCCGAGAATAATCAGTCACCGAGTTTTCAGTATTTGATGGACGAGCTGAAACGTATTGTTTGAAGATGGCGCCTGCGTTTTTAGATTGAAAGGAGAGCGACATGTACAACTATTTTTCATTGAAACGATTTATTTTAGCCGGTTTTTTATGTAGTTCTTTATCCATTTTGGCGGTGCAGGCCGCTGAGCCGGCTTCGCTGGCAGGACAGGTGCATCGTGAGGTGCATACGACGACGGTGACGCAAACGGAGTCGCATTCGTCGACGCGTGAGTCGACGTCGCATTCGGGCTGGAGTGTCAGCCGCCCTTCGTCGCTGGGGGATGTTGTCTTTCCGGCGATGGCCAGGCATTTGCCGCCGCCGGGGATGGAGACGATTTCTTCGCAGGTCAAAGAGGAATACGATGCCAATTATAAGGATGGTGTCCTGGCTGCGGTCAAGGACGGTACCGATAAGTGGGGCCTGATGGGCACGGATGGAAAATGGCTCATGATTCCGGCGTATAAGTCCCTGTCCTATGCCGGTAAAGGCGTGTTTATGACGGCAGGGAAAAGAGGAACGGCTTATGTCGATAAGCAGGGCGCACCGGTGGTTTGGCCGGAGAAAGAAGCCGCGTCGGTCCATTTCTTCAAGGATCAGGGCCGTTATGGTATTCAGGACAAGAACGGGAACGTTGTAGTGGCACCGACGTATAAGGCTGTGCTGGCTGACTTCAGCGAAGGCCTGGCTTTCGTCAAGGACGATAAGGGAGAGAAAGTGGCCATTGATGAATGCGGCCGGGTCCAGTTCGCTGCGCCGTATGATGTCATTTTGCCCTATCACCACGGTTTGGCGGAATATCAGCGCAGGGTCAGCCATTTTAACTGGGGCGGTTTCCTCGCCGGTGCGCTGATTGGCTCGTCGACGCATTCCGTCTATTACGATGACGAAGTGACGCCTTTGACCTATGACGGTGTGAAGCGGGGCTATCTCGACCGCGTCGGCAATATCGTCATCGACAGCAAAAATGATGCCGTTTATCCGATGACGGAATTCGGCACTTTCGTCCGCAATAAAGGGAAATTGGGCTTCGTCAACCGCAAGGGGCAGTACCTGATTGCGCCGGGAAATTACAGTCTCGACGATGGGCTTTTGGATGATGTCGACGGCTTTGTTTCTTTGAAAAATAAAGAGAACGGGAAATGGGGCGTCTTCAGCATGGTCGACGGGGCACAGGTCATCGATTTTGCCTATGACGGCGTACAGTTCCTGGGGTCACAGCGCCTTTTGCTGACGAAAGGCGATAAAAATATGCTCATCAATCAGGAAACAGGGGCCTTTGTTGCGGAATTCCCGTCCAGGGTGAAATGGATGGCTTTCCTTCTCGACGAGTATACCTGGTGCTGGAACGACAAGAAAGAGTATGCCATTGTCGATAGGAACGGTCAGGTCCAGTACCGTGCTGCTGCCGGCCAAATCCAGGATGTCAAAGGCTTCCGCAACGGCCTGACGCCGGTCAAGACAAAGACGGGCTGGGGTATCATGGATCATCAGGGACAGTGGATCGTGGAGCCGCAGTATAAAGACATTACCCTGGTGTAGGGACGGCTCTAAATCCAGCCACTATCCTTGACGGGTAGGAACATTATGCTATAATGAACGTAGGAAAAGAATGATATTGTTAGAAGTGTATATGTAACACGAAGACCCCCGGGGCGGCATCCTCGGGGGTCTTCTTATATGTGGCCGGTTTACCCTGTTGAGCAGGCGAAGCCTGCGAAATATAACCCACCCGCTATG
>CABMPA010000292.1 GCA_902388315.1 uncultured Megasphaera sp.
ATCTTGACGCCGCCGATGGCGAAATCCCCATATGGAGACTGGGAGAGAACTGCCGTAATCGGGCTGCCGCATAAGGTCTTTTCGGTCACGTCAGCTTCAGTGAGGGCGCTGATCTTATCTTTTTCTTCCAGCGTCGCCGGGGCATCGCTGCGCATGGTGTAGGGGCGTCCCAGTTTTTCGCAGAGGTCGTTGTAATATTCGACAGGCGACTTGCCCGTGACGGCGCGGATTTCAGCAGCCAGGAGACACATGATCATGCCGTCCTTGTCGGTCGTCCAGACGCTGCGGTCTTTGGCGATGAACGAGCCGCCGGCACTTTCTTCGCCGGAAAAGGCAATCTTGCCATCCGTATAGAGGGGGCCGAAATACTTGAAGCCTACCGGCACTTCGTAGAGCGGGATGTCCAGGAGCTTAGCGGCCCGGGCGAGCATATCCGTCGTGACGACAGTCTTGGCGATGCCCAGCCCTGTGAAATTACGGTGCGTCATGAGGTAATGGGCAGCGACGGTCAGGAAGGCATTGGCCGAAATCATGCCTTCAGCGCCGGAAACGATGCCAAAGCGGTCGTAGTCCGGGTCATTGGCCAGGATGAGGTTGTAATCGGCAGCCTGACCGGTGACAGCCGACATGACATAGGCCGACGAGCAGTCCATGCGGACCTTGCCGTCGTGGTCGTAATTCATGAAGGTGAACTGCGGGTCATACGTATCGTTGACGAATTCCAGGTCGAGATGGTACATGTCGGAAATCTGGTGCCAGTAGTTCATGCCCGACCCGCCCAGGGCATTGACCAGGATACGCAGCTTGGCGTCGCGGATGGAATCCATATCGATGATGGACTCCAGTTCAGACACGTAGAGCCCTTTATAATCATAGGATACGACAAAATCGCTGTCCTTGGCCTGGTCATAGGCCATCATCCGTACTTCCTGGTTATGTCCTGCCAGGAGGCGGTTGGCTTCCGTTTCGATGGCTTTGGTGATATCCGAGCCGGCCGGCCCGCCGGTAACGGGATTGTACTTGATGCCGCCGTGTTCCGGAGGATTATGGGACGGCGTGATGATCAGTCCATCGGCCAGCCGTGCTTCACGATGGCTGTTGTAGCGCAGGATGGCCCGCGATACCGACGGGGTCGGTACGAAATCGCCTTCGCTGTCGACGTAGGCCGTGACGCCGTTGGCTGCCAGGACGGACAAGACCGTTTCATAAGCCAGTTTCGATAAATAATGGGTATCTTCGCCGACGAACAGGGGCCCTTCGGCGCCGAACTGTTTGCGGAAGTTGCAGACGGCCTGGGTAATGGCTGCGACGTGGTCCTGCGTAAAGCTGCCGTTGCCGGCCTGGCCTCGATGGCCTGACGTGCCGAAGCGGACCTGCTGATGAGGGTCCGTGACATCGGGATGCGTCGAATGATATGCCGCAGCGATGGCTTTCAAATCAATGTAATCTTCTTTTCTTACTTTGGTACCTGCCAATTCATGTACTGCCATACTATCACCTGCTTCATTATTTTGACAACTGTACAGCGATTTTATACAATAAAGACGAGTATGCGCGGTTCCATACGCGCTATTCCATGGCTGTACGTCATCATTGTTATAGTTTACATTCATTATAACAAAAAATGTATCAATATCCTAGATAAATAAGGAAGAAAGGTGATTTGCATGACAAAATTTATTTCCTGGAACGTCAACGGCTTGCGGGCCGTCATGAAAAAAGGCTTCATGGATACCTTCCAGGCCCTCGATGCCGACGTCTTCTGCCTGCAGGAAACGAAACTCCAGGCCGGCCAGATCGACCTGGACCTGCCGGGCTATGAACAATACTGGAATTATGCCGACCGCAAGGGCTACAGCGGCACGGCCATC
>CABMPA010000293.1 GCA_902388315.1 uncultured Megasphaera sp.
ATCTCGTCGAAGCGGCGACGGAGGAAGAACTCGATGCCATCGGCCAGGCCCTGCGCGACCTGGGCGTCTTATATAAGGATTGACATTTCTTGCTTCTCTCTGTACAATAGTGCCATATAAATATCACTGTCATGACATATGTACAGATAGGAGGAGCTGTTGTTATGGTATTAGAACGATTGGAAGCGCTGCCCGTCGGCCGTTTCCACTATAAGCTGCTGCTGGTCACGGGCCTGGGCTGGCTCTTTGATTCGATGGATACGGGCCTCATCGCCTTTATCCTGCCCGTCCTGGCGAAAGAATGGGGGCTGGCGCCGGGGCAGATGGGCCTCATCGGCAGTATCGGCCTCATCGGCATGGCCCTGGGCGCCGTCGTGTCCGGCACTGTCGCCGACCGCATCGGACGCAAGAAAGTTTTCACCATTACGGTCTTACTGTACAGTATTGCCTCGGCTTTCTGTGCTTTGTCCTGGAACTATCAGTCCCTGCTCGTTTTCCGCTTTCTCGTCGGCTTCGGCCTGGGTGGGGAACTGCCTGTGGCAGCGACGCTCGTCTCGGAATATGCACCGTCCCAGGTGCGCGGACGGTTTATCGTCCTCTTGGAAAGTTTCTGGGGCCTTGGCTGGATTGCAGCAGCCTGCATCGCCTATTTCTTCATCCCTGTCTATGGCTGGCGCATGGCCTTTCTCATCGGGGCGCTGCCGGCGCTCTACGTCTGCCTGATCCGCATGCATATGCCCGAATCGGTCCGCTACCTGCTGGCGCATGGCCGCGTCGGTGAAGCACGGCAGATCGTCGTTTCTCTGGAACGGCAGCTGCACGTACCGGTAGCTCCGTTTGTCAGTGAAAAAGAAACCGTACCGGTCGTCGCCAAGGCTTCGTTCCGGGAATTGTGGAAAAAGCCTTTTATTTCCCGCACAGTCATGCTCTGGCTGGTCTGGTTCGGCATCAATTTCAGCTATTACGGTATCTTCATGTGGCTGCCGTCGCTGGTCTTCCAGCAGGGCTTCACCGTCGTCAAGACCTTTGAATATGTCCTCATCATGACCCGGGCCCAGCTGCCGGGCTATTACTGTGCCGCCTGGCTCGTCGATAAGATCGGCCGCAAATATACGCTGTCGGCATTCCTCTTGTTCAGCGGCGTCGCCAGCTATTTCTTCGGCCATGCCTCGACGGCGGCGACCCTCATGATGTGGGGCTCGGTCATGTCTTTCTTCAACCTCGGTGCCTGGGGTGTCCTCTATACGTATACGCCGGAACAGTATCCGACGGCCATCCGCGCATTGGGAAGCGGCTGGGCTGCCGGCTTTGGCCGCTTCGGCGGCATGGCGGCGCCCATGATGGTCGGAGCCCTGCTGGCCCGGAGCTTTGGCTTCGGCAGTGTCTTCTACATGTTTGCCCTGGTCTTCGTCGCCGTCGCCGTCATCGTCATGAGCCTTGGCGTCGAAAGCAAGCAGAAGGATTTGGAAAGCATCAGCGAAGGCCTGGTCAAGGCCAAATAAAATTTTGCCTCATAATGTGAAAAAGCTGTCAAAATTTACTTGACAGCTTTTTTTTTCAATGATAAAATACCTTATGTCGCATGAGTTCGGAAATGCTCGGAAATGAAGTTTTAAGTTTTACATGATTTAAAATTTAGTTCTTGACAAAACGACATAATGTGATATACTGAACAAGCTGTTGGGGCAGAGGCCCTGGCGCTTGGGGATAGGATTTGAGTTTTGAAAAAAAGTTCAAATTCATCCTTGACAAGCTCTTCCGAGTTTGTTAAAATAAACAAGTCGTCGCCACCCGGTGATGACAACGATGACCTTTGAAAACTGAACAATGAACTGAATGAACGCCAACGTGCGAGG
>CABMPA010000294.1 GCA_902388315.1 uncultured Megasphaera sp.
ACGGAAAAGAGCCATTCCATATAGTCTTTGAAATAATCGCGGCGCATGACGAACATGTTAAACATGTGGGCCCAGGTACGATTCATGACTTTTTCAAAGGCAGGCAGATATTCCGGACACTGCTCCTTGATGATCTGTTCCGTCACATCCAGCCCTTTGCGGTGATGGGCATGGTTATAATGGGAACGATTCGTTTCGATGTAGTATCTCCGCTTGCCCGGAACGATGACGGGATGTTTGGATAAGAGCTGCTGCCATTCTTTTTCTGTCAATATCTGGTCTTTCTTGGCTTCGATGTTATGGACCTCTTTACGCGTGAAATAACGGCGATAATGGACAAGCCCCAAATAATCGGCATCCAAGTTCTTCCAAGCCCAATAAAGCCCCGTCAGTTCACAAAAATGAGGGTTTTTACCGCTAATGTTGTCCCCCGTATTGTCCGGCGTATAGCCAATCGAAGCTTTGCCTTCAGCCCCAACATGCACAGGCAGATAAACCGAATCCGTCGGCATCCAGTATTTTTTGTGAGCTGCAACGATGATTTTTATAGACACGATGGTCAATCCTTTCTATGTGGACTATGAAACAAAAGCAACCTCTCCGGCCCCTTGGGCCACCTCTAGCTCGGCTCTCCGTTTTGGCAACCGCCATGCGCTTCCTTGTGGTCAGCACCTGACGGGCCAAAAAGGGCCTATAAGGAGAGGCTTAAGGATCCCTTTGTATGGGAGGCTTATCGTTAATACGCTCCTTTGTGTTTCAGGACGACGGCGATGGTGCGCCAGATGAGGACGATGTCGAACCAGACATTCCAGTTGCGGACGTACCAGGTATCCATCTGGACGCGTTCTTCGTAGGTCGTTTCGCTGCGGCCGCTGGTCTGCCACATGCCGGTAACGCCGGGGCGGACCATGTAGAAATCCTTGATGTACGGGCCGTATTTCGGTACTTCGGCCTGGATGATGGGCCGCGGCCCGACGAGGCTCATTTCGCCTTTGAGGACGTTGAACAGCTGTGGCAATTCGTCTAAGCTGGTCTTGCGCAGGAAGGTCCCACTTTGGGTGATGCGCGGGTCGTTTTTCAGTTTGAATTCCGTTTCCCATTCTTTGCGGGCCTGCGGGTCCCGTGCCAAGAGTTCTTTCAGTTTGACGTCGGCATCGACACACATGCTGCGGAATTTATAGCAGTTGAATTCTTTGCCGTTTCGGCCGACACGGCGGTGCTTGAATATAATCGGGCCGGGCGAGTCTTTATAGATCCACAGGGCGATGGCCAAAAAGAATGGCGAAAGGCAGATAATGCCCAAACTGGTACAGATGATGTCGAAGACGCGTTTGACAGCCCGATTGTACCAGAGGGCCAGGTTGTTGCGGAAGCTGAAGGAAACGATATGGCCATCGATGAGGCTTTCCGTATCGAGCGTCGCCAACGGCAGGCTGCCCATATCGGGGATGAAGGCGACTTTCTTGACCAAAGGCTGGACGCGATAGACGATGTCCTGGACAGCGTCGTTGCTGAGGCCCGGTGCAATGACCATGACGTGCTGGACCCCGGTCTGGCGGATGACATCTTCGGCATCTTCAAAACGGCCTAAATGAGGCATCACGGCCGCTACCTTCGCTTCTGGCGTATAGTCTTCCAAATAGCCGATGAAATCATAGCTGACGCCCGTATCATGCTTAAAATAATCCAATACGATGGCCGCCGTCTTGCCGGCACCCATGATGAGGACTGGCAGCTGGAGCAGTTTGAAATGCCCCAGGATATGTTTGACGATGTATCGTTCGGCTACCAGGAAAAGGAAAGAGGTCAACCACAATAAGGCCACAAAGAGCCGCGA
>CABMPA010000295.1 GCA_902388315.1 uncultured Megasphaera sp.
CCCTTTGGGCGGCCCCTACATAACTTTCTCTAAGGGGGCGTATTTTACGACGACCTGGCGGACGCCTTTGGTCGGGAATTGGATTTTCATCTGCATGTTCGGGCCTTCACCGATGACGTCGAGGACGGTACCGATGCCCCAGATCTTATGGCGGACTTTATCGCCTTTGGCAAAGGTATCGGTGACGGCGTGTTTCTTGGGCAGGCTCGATGCGACGGGTTTGCTCAGGATGGAGACGCGCTGTTTCCCGGGAACCGCCGTCGTCCGGCTCTGGGGCATGGCGCTCTTGCGATGGTAGTCTTCGACGAACTGCGGCGGGATTTCGGCCAGGAAGCGGCTGGGCATATAGGCCGAGATGCGGCCGTACATGGTCCGCGTGACGGCGTTGGTCACGTAGAGCTGGCGTTCGGCACGGGTGATGCCGACGTAGGCCAGGCGCCGTTCTTCTTCGACCTGCGACGGGTCCATCAGGGTCCGGCTGTGCGGGAACAGGCCTTCGTCGAGGCCGGTCAGGAAGACGACCGGAAATTCCAGGCCTTTGGCGGCGTGGAGGGTCATGAGGGTGACTTTCGAATCGCTGCTTTCAAAGTCATCGACATCGCTGATGAGGGCGACGTTTTCCAGGAAGTCCTGAAGGTTGCCGTCGGGATTGCTGTCCATGTAATCCTTGGCGACGGACAGGAATTCGCCGACGTTTTCCTTTCGGCTTTCGCCCTGCGGGTCGTGTTCCGCTTCCTTATCGAGCATGTCGCCGTAGCCGGTCTGTTTGATGACCGTCTCGATGAGGCTCAGTACGTCTTTGCCTTCGATGTCGTTGAGGAGGTCGAAAATCATGGCAGCGAAATTTTCCAGCGACGCCTTGGCCCGCTTGGTGACGGGAATCTCATCGGTCGATGACAGGGCTTCAAACAAGGAAATGCCCTGTTCTTCGGCATAGGCTGCGACGTGTTCCATCGTCGTCGCCCCGATGTTGCGCTTGGGCACGTTGATGATACGCGTCAGGCTCAGGCTGTCTTCCGGGTTATAGAGCAGGCGCAGGTAGGCCAGGACGTCTTTGATTTCCTTGCGGTCGTAGAACTTGGTGCCGCCGACCATGGTATAGGGAATGGCATAGCGCATGAGTTTTTCTTCGAGGACACGGGACTGGGCATTGGTCCGGAAGAGGATGGCCATGTCGCCATACGGTTCGTGGCTGATTTCATGGCGGTTGTAGATGACGCCGGCGATATAATCGGCTTCGTCATGTTCCGTCTGGGCCTGGTAATGGATGATCTTGTTCCCCGTCGGGTTCTCTGTCCACAGGGTCTTCTTGGGCCGGCTTTCGTTATTGTCGATGACGGCATTGGCCGCATGGAGGATAGTCTTCGTCGAGCGGTAGTTCTGTTCCAGTTTGATCGATGCCGCATCGGGATAGTCCCGCGTGAAGTCGATGATGTTGCGGATATCGGCACCGCGCCAGGCGTAAATACTCTGGTCGGCATCGCCGACGACGCAGATATTGCGCCAGCGGGCGGCCAGTATCTTGTTCAGGGCATACTGGGCATGGTTCGTATCCTGATATTCGTCGACCAGGATATATTGGAACCGGGACTGGTATTTTTCCCGGACCTCCTCGTTTTCCTGCAAGAGGCGTACGGCCAGGAACAAAAGGTCGTCGAAATCGACGGCATTGTTTTCCCGCAATTTTTCCTGATACAGAGCGTAGACGTCGGCAACTTTCTGTTCGTAGAAATCGGAGGCTTTCGCCGCAAAGGCCTTGGCATCCATGAGGACGTTCTTAGCTGACGAAATGGTCCCCAACACGGAGCGCGGCGTGAACTGCTTGTCGT
>CABMPA010000296.1 GCA_902388315.1 uncultured Megasphaera sp.
CCGCCACTTCCCCTAAGGGAATGAAGACGTCGTCATCGCCGTCAAAGACGATTTTAGGCGCCGACGCCTCAGAAACGACCGACGTCGCTTCCGACGGGCCGCCCTGGCCATGCTGGGCCAAAGCCTGGGAAAACAAGGAAGAACCCTTCCACCGCGAGCGGTCCCCCTCCCCTTCGCAGGGGAGGCTTTCAGCCCCTACATTGGCTCCCCTGCGAAGGGGAGCTGTCCGCTGCGGGCCGCCCGTCGCTACGGAGGCCCCCCTGTGAAGGCTCTTTGAGGCCCGGTCAGAGCCGTCCGCAAGAGGCTCCCCTGATAGGGGAGCTGTCCGCGCAGCGGACTGAGAGGTTGCTTTTTCCTGCGGGCCGCCCTTTGGGACGGCCCCTACAGAGGTTGCCTGGCCACTCTCCTGCGAGCGGGCGTTTATGGAAGAACCCTTCCACCGCGAGCGGTCCCCCTCCCCTTTACAGGGGAGGCTTTCAGCCCCTACATGGGCTTCCGGCTGTGGGGCAGCCCCTACCTCACCGATGGTCTTGGCAATGGCTTCGGGCTTTTCCTGGGCCACCAGGGCCGTAACGATGCTGTGGTAAATGGCGCGGTAGACGGCTTGTTCATCAGAGAATTTGATTTCCGTCTTAGCCGGATGGACGTTGACGTCAATCGTCGCCGGGTCGACGTGGAGGTGGAGCATGGCAAAGGGATAGCCCGATTTCGGCAGCATGGCATGATAGGCATTGTCGATGGCCTTGAACATCAAGGGATTGTGGACGATGCGGTGATTGACGATGCACGTCTGCCAGTTGCGGTTGCTCTTTAAGACCGACGGCTTGCCCACATAGCCTTCGAGGCTGATGCCGTCCTGGTCGGCGGCGACGGCAAAGACATCGCGGGCGACGTTGGCCCCGTAGATATTGGCGATCGTTTCCCGCAGGTCCCCGGTCCCGCCGGTCTTCATCGTCGTCCGGCCGTTATTAGTGAAAGTAAAGGCAATGGCCGGATTGGCCAGGGCCAGTTTGGTCACCATTTCAGAGATTTTCGAACTTTCCGTCCGTTCGCTCTTGAGGAACTTGCGCCGCGCCGGCGTATTGTAAAAGAGGTCGCTCACTTCCATCGTCGTCCCGACCGGTGCGCCGGCCTGGTCTTCTGCCGTGACTTCTCCCCCATCGAGGATGAGGTGCGTCGCAAAGTCATCGCCGGCCTGGCGCGTCGTAATCTGCATGTGCGACACGGCGGCGATACTGGGCACGGCTTCGCCGCGGAAACCCAGGGACGTAATAGCAAAAATATCTTCAACAGAACTGATTTTGCTCGTACCGTGGCGGATGATGCACTTATGGGCATCTTCCGGGCTCATGCCGCAGCCGTCGTCAGTGACCCGCATATAGGACTGGCCGCCGTCGGCGATTTCCACTTCAATGGCATGGGCACCGGCATCGATGGCGTTTTCTACGAGTTCCTTGATGCACGACGCCGGCCGTTCGACGACTTCGCCAGCGGCAATCTTATTGCGCGTTGCTTCATCTAAGACATGAATGATTGAACTCACTGGATTCCACTTCCTTCTTTGGCATCTTTTTGCAGATTATATAAGAAAGAAATCGCTTCAATCGGCGTCATACTGCTGACATCGACGCTGAGCAGCTTGTCGATGACGGGACTGGAAAAGAGGCTGTCTCCCATGGGTGACGGCGCCGGATTCACAGGCGCCTTGGCCGGGACGGGTGCTCCACCGTTCTTTTCCAAGTCTTCCAGGATGACGTCGGCCCGCTTGAGCAGGCTTTCGGGCAGACCGGCCAGACGGGCGACGTGCAGGCCATAGCTGC
>CABMPA010000297.1 GCA_902388315.1 uncultured Megasphaera sp.
CGGACTACTACCAGGTCGGCAAGGAACTGTCGACCATGTATTATGAAGGCAACATGACGGTCAATAAGATCACCGTCCCGGCCCATGACTATGCCATCGTCGGTCAGCGCCTCAATGAGACTGTCGTCCGGCCGGACCAGCTCTTTTCGGGCATCGTCAATGTCAGCCTGCCGGAACCGATGATCCTGTCGTCCATGATCCTTCCGCCTCAGGAAGACCCGATTGCCTTTATCCGCAAGCAGCAGTACCTGGCCAGTGATTCCGTCAAGCTGCGCGGTACTTTCCACGGCAAGGATCGCTATCTGAGTACGCTCATCCCGTATTCGACGGACAGCGGCATCGGCTATATCCTCCTGGCTGACGGCGTCTGGGACCGCTTTCTCCAGGGCCGGGACGTCATGGACAACCGGACTTCGGAAGATACGGGCAACTATGGCGTCGATTACACCATCCACCTGCGCACGACGGGGACCGGGAACATCCACCTGTACTTCAACCCCCAGGGTGGCGAATATGCCGGCGTGACGGAACTCATCTACAGTGATCCCCAGCGGGGCGAAGACAAGAAAATCGTCGAATTGCCGCGCCATCGCCACTCCATGGGCCTCAATGACCCCTATGCCATGGAATACGTCGATACCTTCCCGGCCGGGACGGACATGACCATCCGTATCATGCCGCCGGGAGCGGCCAACCTGCCGGTCCGCTTCCTTGTCGTCCCGGACGATAAGCTCCAGCCCATCCGCGAAGCCGTCCAGGCCGACCGGACCGCCCAGGAACAGCGGGCTGCGGCCGCTGCCGAAGCAGCCAGACGCAAAGCTGCCCATAAAGACACGACCATCCAGCCTGAAGCCGAGCTCCAGTCCGACAACCAGGGCGAATTCACATCCTTGAAAGACCGCCTGGCCAAACTCCAGCAGAAGTAGTAGGGGGCGTCCCAAAGGGCGGCCCGCTTGTGGGAATCTCGTGATTTTATTGTAGGGGCTCGCACGTGGCGAGCCCGTCTGGAATATGTGGGATTTTCCAGCCCGGGGAGCGCATCGCCGAATCCCCGGCGGGTCGCCCACGTGGCGCCCCCTGCAGTGCAAAAAAAGCTGCCGCAAACGCGGCAGCTTTTTTTTACTGCTTCGGTTCTTCGCCCGAACCATTTCTTATAGATTTTAGCGTACGTTCCGTCTGCCTTGATTTCCTTCAAAGCTTCGTTGACTTGTTTGCTCAGTTCCGGTTTATCCTTGCTGATGCCCATGGCTACGCCGCGGGACGTGATGGGTTCGCCGACGATCTTGAGCTTATCTTTGCCGCCCTGCTGGAGGTAATACTGGGCGACGGCTTTATCGATGGAGACGGCGTCACACGTGCCGGCTTCCAGTTCCATCCAGCCCTGGGTATTGGTGTCGAATTCCTTAACGTTGGCGCCGTGTTCTCTGGCGTAGTCTGCGGCTTTGGAACCGACCTGGGCGCCGACGGTCTTGCCGGCGATGGAGTCATAGCCGGTGATGTCGGTATTGCCCGTCGGGACGACGATGGTGTAGCCGCCCTGATAGTAGACGTCGGTGAAGTCAATCTGTTTCTTCCGTTCTTCTGTCGCATCCATGCCGGCAGCGATGAGGTCGATCTGGCCGCTCTTCAGGGCCGGGATAAGGGCGTCGAAGCCGAGGTTCTTGACTTCCATCTTGTAGCCCAGCTTATCGCAGATGGCCTGGGCCAGGTCGATGTCGAAGCCGACGTCTTTTTCATTTTCCGTGAATTCAAAAGGCGGGAACGTCGGTTCCGTACCGACGATGAGGGTCTTGTCGCCTTTTGCGGCGCCATCTTTT
>CABMPA010000298.1 GCA_902388315.1 uncultured Megasphaera sp.
GTAGAACGATGCGATTTTCTTCAGTTCTTCATAAGGCAGCTTCTTCTGGACCATCGAGCGGACCAGCTCGCCGGCTTCACAAGCCGAGCCCAGGATGAGGCCTTCGCGGTATTCCGACAGGACCGCCCGGGGGATGCGCGGCCGGCCGCGGTAGATATATTTCAGATGGGAAATGCTGACCAATTTATAGAGATTGCGGATGCCGATCTGGTTCTTGGCCAGGATGATGATATGGTACGACTGGTCGATCTTGTCGTCAAAGAGGTAGCCTTCCATGCCATAGATGACCTTGACGTTATTGGTCTTGTCCGTCGAAATTTCCTGGAGCAGCGGGAACGACTGGACAACGCCGTGGTCGGTGACGGCGACAGCCGGATGGCCCCACTTCTTGATGGTCTTGATGAGCTGCTTGACCGTAATCAGGGCATCCATGTCGCTCATGACCGTATGCAGGTGAAGCTCGACGCGCGGCGTCGGGTTGTGGTCTTCCCGTTCGACAGTCCCGCCATCGGCTTCCATCATATCGTAGGCCATGAGGACATAGTCGTTCTGGTAATTATCATACTGAATATTGCCGTGGACCCGGACATAGACGCCGGGCTTGAGCTTTTTGACCAGGTTGTCGTATTCTTCCGGCGTCAGCGTGTTCTTGCGGCGGAACTTGCCGCCACCGCCCTGATTGCTGACGTCGAGGAACTTCTTGGCCGAAATGCCGTTGGTGCTGTCGGCCATCTGGAAGGTCAGGAGGATGCGCTTCGACTTGAGTTCCCGGAACTCGACCTTGACGACCTTGCCCTTGAGGATGACGTCGTTCTGCTCCTCGCCGAGGACATCGTTGATGGCTACGGCATCGCCGCCAAAGGCCCGGCCCATCCAGACCCGGCTGTCGCCGCCGGTCTTGGTGCCGCTGCCCTTGCCGCCCGTCTTGGTACCACCGGCGCTGGGCTGGGATGCCGACTGGCAGGCCTTCTTGTAATCTTCATCGGCATACAATTCGTCGTCCACATCGTAAAGGGAATCGTAACAGTCTTCGTGAGGAATCCCATAGCCCTCCATATCGTCGGTAGAAATATCGGCGACCTGGCGCAGCGGGTCGTTGTCGGGCACGGCCAGGGACATATCGCCGCCGTGGAAGACCGACGTCACGCGATGTTCGACCGATACCGTCCCGTCCAGGCCCAATTTCCGGCAGACCCGGTCGCGGAGAAGGTCCATGTCGCCGATAGCATAAGGCGACTCGGTCTTGACATGCCAGGCATGACCGGCCAGGTCGGCCGCAATCGAAGCGACCGTCACCGACCGCCCGCCGTCGACGGGAATCAAAATATCATTTTTAGGAACAATATGCCAGACTTTCATATATTTTTCCTTTCTATATGAATAGGGGATTCAGGCGGGCCGCCTTAGCAGGACGGCCCCTACATGCCTCCCCTGCGAAGGGGAGGTGCCGCATAGCGGCGGAGGGGTTCTCAAGCTACGTTTCTTCTGTCGCATCAGCTGCATCGGGCGCCGGGACATTGAAGTCCATCATGTCGTGCGGTGCATTGAGGAGCGGGTCCTGCGGTTCCAGGTCGGCCGTGTTGACGACTTCTTCGCTGTCGTCGCCGGGTGTGAGGATGATTTCATCATTCGGGTCATAATGGGACTCGATGGTATCGACATGGCGGTCGCCGTCGCTGTAAGCTACGGTCCGGCGGATAGTCACGTCATGGCCGTCGTAGCCTTCCTGCTTACGCTTATCTTCGGTCACACTGTCATCGTGCTTCTTGATGACCTTATGAGGCAGGTTCTGGAGATGCGTCGTTTCAAAG
>CABMPA010000299.1 GCA_902388315.1 uncultured Megasphaera sp.
TATCTTGTCGAACCGCTGGCCAAGGTCCTGGCCTCCCTCGGCGTCAAACGGGGCCTCGTCGCTTACGGTCAGGAAAAACTCGACGAAATCTCGCCGAACGGCCCGACGACGATTTGCGAACTCCGCGACGGTTATTACCGGACATCGGTCATCAAACCGGAAGACTTCGGCTTCACACCGGGGACGAAAGAAGACCTCGTCGGCGGGACGCCGGAAGTCAACGCCCAGATTACCCGCGATGTCCTGTCCGGAAAAATCCAGGGGACGAAACGCAATGCCGTCCTCATGAACAGCGGCGCAGCCTTCTTCGTTGCCGGCAAAGCCGATTCCATCGCCGACGGCATCCAGCTCGCTGCCAGCCTCATCGACAGCGGCAAGGCGACGGCAGCCCTGGAAAAATGCATTGCCGTCAGCAACGAGTGAGAAGGTGCCCTATGATATTAGATGATCTTACGGCAGCCGTTGCCAAGCGGCTGGTCACGGATAAACAGCAGGTCCCGCTGGAAGTCATGAAGCAGCGGGCTCTGGCAGCTCCGAAAAAAGAAGGCTTTCCCTTTGAAAGGAACCTGGCCAAACCGGGCTTGTCCTTCATCTGCGAAGTCAAGAAGGCATCGCCGTCGAAAGGACTCATCGCTCCCGATTTCCCTTACGTCGCCATTGCCAAGGAATATGAACAGGCCGGTGCTGCCGCCATTTCCGTCCTGACGGAACGGGATTACTTCCTCGGCAGCCCGCAATATTTACAGGAAATCGCCGCTGCCGTTGATACGCCGGTCCTGCGCAAGGATTTCGTCATCGACGAATACCAGATCTACGAAGCCCGGGCCCTGGGCGCGTCGGCAGTGCTTCTCATCTGCGCCATTCTCGATGATGACACCTTGCGGCATTTCTTCCGTCTGGCCGATTCCCTGGGCTTGTCGGCCCTGGTCGAAGCCCACGACGAAGAAGAAGTACGCCGTGCCATTGCCGTTGGTGCCCGCGTCATCGGCGTCAACAACCGCAACCTCAAGGACTTCACAGTCTCCCTCGATACGAGCTGCCGCCTGCGGCCGCTGGTACCGGAGGACATCCTCTTCGTCGCCGAAAGCGGCATCAGGACAGCCGACCACACGAAAGTCCTGCGTGATCACGGCGTCGATGCCGTCCTCATCGGTGAAACCTTCATGCGCAGCCCCGATAAAAAAGCTATGCTCGATGAGCTGGCCGGAGGATCTCGTGGTTAAGGTCAAGTTCTGCGGCCTCAAGCGTCCTTGTGATATGGAATGGGCCAATGAACTCCGTCCCGACTATGCAGGCTTCGTCTTTGCCGGCAAGAAGCGCCGCGTCAGCGATGACCAGGCGGCCGCCCTGCGCAAGGACCTGGACCCGTCCATTCCGGCCGTCGGCGTCTTCGTCGACGACAGCCTGGGACACATCGGCCAGCTGGTCACAGCCGGTACGATCCAGCTGGTCCAGCTCCACGGCCGCGAAGATGACGCGATGATCGAAGCCGTCCAACGGACCTTGAAGGTGCCGGTCATCAAAGCCTTTTCCATCGCCAGCGAAGCCGATGTCCGGCAGGCTCGGCAAAGCCGGGCCGATTACATCCTGCTCGACCACGGCGCCGGCGGGACAGGGGACTGCTTCGACTGGGCCCTGCTGGCCCATATCGACAGACCGTATTTTCTGGCCGGCGGTCTCAATCCGGACAATGCAGCCCAGGCGGCAGCACTTCAACCCTTTGCCCTGGATGTGAGCAGCGGCATTGAGACAGACGGTGTGAAAGATAAAGAAAAAATG
>CABMPA010000300.1 GCA_902388315.1 uncultured Megasphaera sp.
TGTTTCTTTTTCTTCAATCCCTTTGCCCTGCACACGCTGAAGCGGGTCCTGGGGAGACTCTTCGATGCTCATTACCAGGCGCCGTGGCCGATGCGCCTCTTTTTCTATTATCCGTACGAAAAAACGGAGGACTTCCTGACGCATCATCCGAACCTCGTCTTCGAAGATGTCATCGACTGCCGCGATTTGTTCGACGGAGACGACGACCGGGAAAAAATCCTGGTCCTGCGGCTGCGTGATTGATTATCGGCAATTTATCTCATGAAAATATTCAAGTTAAACGATTGATAAATTGCCGATAACGGCATATAATAAAAACAAGAGGGGTGATGACTATGGATGCTATGTCCGTCAAAGAAGCAGCCCGCCGTTGGGGTCTTTCCGAGCGGTCTGTCCGTAATTATTGTGCCGAAGGCCGGATTGCCGGGGCTCTTTTGATCGGGAAGACTTGGCGTATTCCAGCAGATGCCGAAAAACCGGCCAGGAAGGAGCGGCAAAAAAGGAAATCCCCATCGCTGCTCCAGGTCTTGCGGCGTGAGAAGAAGAGTCGCCTTTCCGGTGGCATCTATCATAAGCTGCAAATTGATATGACATATAACTCGAACCATATTGAAGGAAGCCATTTGACGGAGGAGCAGACGCGATATATCTTTGAAACGAGGACCATCAGCATTACTCAGCAGGTTGTCCGCGTCGACGATATTGTAGAAACGGCAAATCATTTTCACTGCATCGATAAAGTCATCGACCATGCGGAACAGGGTTTGTCGGAACGTTTCATTAAGCAGCTTCACGGTATCCTCAAGACCGGGACCAGTGATTCCCAGCAGGAATGGTTTGCTGTAGGGGCTTATAAGAAACTGCCTAACGAAGTAGGCGGCCACCCAACGACAGCTCCGGAAGACGTTCCGGCGGCCATGGCTTCTTTATTGCAGGACTATGGCGTCATGACAGCTAAGACGCTCGATGATATTTTAGCTTTTCATGTACGCTTTGAACGAATCCATCCTTTTCAGGATGGTAATGGCCGGATTGGCCGGCTGCTGATGCTCAGCGAATGTCTGCGCAATGATATTGTACCCTTCATCATTACCGATGAATTGAAACTCTTTTATTATCGCGGCCTCCATGAATGGGACCAGGAACGGGGATTCCTTCGGGATACATGCCTGACGGCACAAGACTATTTTAAAAAAGTGATGGATTACTTTCGCATTTCTTATGAAAAAGGAGAATGATTACCTATGATAGACACGGAACACGTTGTACAGCGTTTTTTGAAGTATGTTTCTTTTGATACCCAGTCTGATGAAGACAATGATGCCGTCTGCCCCAGTACGCCGGGACAGCTGGTCTTTGCCAAGGACCTGGCAGAGGAATTGAAAGCCATCGGCTTGTCTGATGTCACCTTGGACGAACATGGATACATCATGGCCACGCTGCCAGCCAACGGCGCAGAAGGGCCGGTTGTCGGCTTCATTTCCCACGTCGACACCAGCCCCGATGCGTCGGGGAAGGATATCAAGCCCGTCCGGGTCACTGATTATGACGGGAAAGATGTCATCCTCAATGCCGAACAGGGCATCGTCTTTTCGACCAAGGCTTTTCCGGAAGTCCTGAAATACAAGGGTCAGGACATCCTGTTCACCGATGGGACGACCCTCCTCGGCGCCGATGATAAAGCTGGCATCACGGCTATCGTCAGCGCCATGGAATACCTCATCCAGCATCCGGACATCG
>CABMPA010000301.1 GCA_902388315.1 uncultured Megasphaera sp.
TATACAGAAGAAATGCGGGCTTCCCAGGCGCGGGTCGAAGCTACGCGGAATATCCGTTTGTCTGAAGAATTGCCGCGCTTTACGGCAGAAGAAAAGGGAGAACTCCTGCGCCAGTACCATCCGGATTACCATGAAGAAGGCTTTGCCGTCCTGACCGTCGGCCCTAATAAGGGCGATAAAGTGCCGAAAGAACTGGCCGCCCTGCTGCAGGGAAAGAGCCGTATGGATACGGCAGATGTCGACCTGGAACACATCCAGTTCGATACGGATGTCCTGGTCATCGGCGGTGGCGGTGCCGGTGCTGCCGCCGCTATCGAAGCGGCCCGGCACGGTGCCAACGTCCTCATGGCGACAAAACTGCGCGTCGGTGATGCCAATACGGGCATGGCCGAAGGCGGCATCCAGGCTGCCGATAAAGAAAACGATTCGCCGGCGGCGCACTATCTCGATGCCATCGGCGGCGGTCATTATAAAAATAAGCCGGAATTGCTGGCCGAACTCGTCCTCCACGGGCCGGAAGCCATCCACTGGCTCAGCTCGCTGGGCGTCCTCTTCGATAAGAACGGCGATGGCTCTATGGTCACGACTCATGGCGGTGGCACATCGCGCAAGCGCATGCATGCCTGCGGCGACTATACAGGGGCTGAAATCATGCGCGTCCTCCGTGACGAAGTGCGCAATGCCGGCGTCGACGTCGTCGAATATTCGCCGGCTGTGGAACTCCTCCTGGATGGGGAAGGGAAGGCCGCCGGTGCCGTCCTCTATGATTTCGATACGCACGAATATCACGTCGTCCGGGCCAAGAGCGTCATCATTGCCACCGGCGGCGCCGGGCGCCTCCATTATCAGGGCTTCCCGACGTCCAATCATTACGGTTCGACGGCCGACGGCCTGGTCATGGCCTATCGGGCCGGCGTCCCCTTGGTCTATGCCGATGCCATCCAGTATCATCCTACCGGGGCCGCTTATCCGCCACAGATTTACGGGGCCCTGGTCACGGAAAAGGTCCGTTCCCTGGGGGCCATGCTGGTCAATAAGAACGGCGAAGCCTTCCTCCATCCCCTGGAAACGCGTGACGTCGTCGCCGCTGCCATCATCCGCGAATGTCAGGAACGGGACAAGGGCATCTATGCCCTCCATGGCCCGGCGGTCTGGCTCGATACGCCCATGGTCGACCTCATCAACGGCGAAGGGACCATGGAAAAGCGCCTGCCGGCCATGATCCACATGTACGAAAAATTCGGCATCGACATCCGCAAGCAGCCCATCCTGGTCTATCCGACCCTGCACTACCAGAACGGCGGCATCTGCATCGGTGCCAAGAGTGAAACGAAGATTCCCGGCCTCTATGCCGCTGGTGAAGACGTCGGGGGTATCCACGGGACGAACCGCCTCATGGGCAACAGCCTTTTGGATATCATCGTCTTTGGCCGCATTGCCGGGATGGAAGCGGCTTCCTACAGCCAGACAGCCCGGCCGGGCAAAGGGACGCTCGACCATGTCCGCCGTTTCGACGAGGAACGGGAAGACGCTCACATAGCCGGCGATATCTTATCGCCGAAACTCCTGCCGAATTACACCCATAACCGCGGTACGCGGGGCTAGCTGTCTCTCAGGCTTCGTGGAGCTGGCGGGCTTTGTGCTGGACAGCGATGCTGATGAAGAGCAGCAGGGCGCCGGCAGCTAAGAAGACGTATTTCATGCCCAGGAAGGTGGCGATGACGCCGCCCAG
>CABMPA010000302.1 GCA_902388315.1 uncultured Megasphaera sp.
GAACACGCCGATTTCTTCGGCTGCCTGGAAAAATTGCGCGCCGTCTTCGGCAAATCCATCATGCCCCTCCAGATTCCTATCGGCGAGGGCACGGATTTCCGCGGCATCATCGACGTCTGCAAGATGGTAGCCTGGGAATGGAATAACGGCGAATGTACGGAAATCAAGGTTCCGCCAGAATACATGGCTAAAGCCCGCGAAGTCCGCGAAATGTGCATGGAAGCCGCTGCCGAAGGCGACGACGAATTGCTAGAAAAATACCTCAACGGCGATGAACTGACTATCGAAGAACTGCGCAAAGGCCTGCGCCAGGGTATGCTGACGGGCCGCGTCTGCCCGCTCATGTGCGGCAGCGCTATCAACCATATCGGCACGGCAGAACTCCTGCGCCGTATCATTACCTACATGCCCGACGCTTCGCAGAAAGTCATGATGGGTACGGATAAGAATACAGGCGAACCGGTCCTGGTCTATCCCAACAAGCCTTTTACGGCCTTCGTCTTCAAGACCCTCATCGACCCCTTTGCCGGCAAATTGAGCTATGTCCGCATTTTCTCTGGCGAACTCAAAGAAGGGGATAAATTATACAATATGTCCCAGGGTAAAGAAGAAAAGATGGGCAAAGTCCTGACCCTGGTAGGCAAGGAACAGATCCCCGTTCCAGCTGCCATTGCCGGCGACATCGTCGTCCTGCCCAAATTGCCGAATGCCCGGACCGGTGATACCTTTGCCGCTCCCGATTTCCCCGTCGTCTATGACCCCATCCGCTTCCCGAACCCGCTGCATACGGTAGCCCTGGTCCCGGAAAAGAAGGGCGAAGAAGAAAAATTGATGAATGCCCTCCTGCGGGTCAGCGAAGAAGATCCGACATGCCAGGTCGAAAAGAGTACCGAAGGCAAACAGCTCATCGTCCGCTGCATGGGCGACGTTCACCTCGACCATATCCTGACTAAGATTGAACGGAAATACGGCGTCAAAGCCAACCAGGAAGACGTCTACATCCCGTATCGCGAAACCATCAAGAGCAAGGCGACTGCCGAAGGCAAACACAAGAAACAAAGCGGCGGCCACGGTCAGTTCGGCCATGTCTTCCTGGACATCGAACCGCTGACGACGGGCGAACCCTTTGAATTCGTCGATAAGATTTTTGGCGGCGCTGTACCGAAACAGTACATCCCGGCCGTTGAAAAAGGCGTCCGCGAAACCTTGGAAAAAGGCCTCATCGCCGGCTTCCCCATGATCAACGTCAAAGTTACTCTGACCGATGGCTCCTATCATCCTGTCGACTCGTCGGAAATGGCCTTCAAAGTCGCCGCTGCCCAGGCCCTCAAGAAAGCCGTACCGGAAGCCAAACCGATCCTCCTGGAACCGATTTATAACGTCGACGTCGTCATCCCTGAAGACTACATGGGCGATGTCATGGGCGACTTCAGCAGCCGCCGCGGCCGCATCCTCGGCATGGAACACCATCGCAACCGCAAGGGCATCATCGTCGTCAAAGCCCAGGTCCCGCTGGCAGAAATGAAAGATTACGTCACTGTCCTGCGCTCCATGACCCAGGGCAAAGGCACGTTCAACATGGAATTCTTCGACTATGAAGAAGTACCGAAAAAGATTATGGACGAAATCATTGAAAGTCGTTCGTAGTTTATAGTTTGTAGAAGACTTTAAATTTAAAACCATTCACTAAAAACTACAAACTGCAAACTTAATACTCAAAAA
>CABMPA010000303.1 GCA_902388315.1 uncultured Megasphaera sp.
AAGCCGGTTCGACCAATATGATCCGCGTCCAGGTCGTCGGCGACGTCCTCCTCCGCGGTACCGGCATCGGCCGCAACGCGGCTATCGGCAAAGTCTGCATCGCCGAATCGAAAGAAGACTTGGAAAAGAACTTCTCCGACGGCTGTATCCTCGTACTCCGTTCGGCCCGCGCTGATTTCGTCGACTACATGAAACGGGCCAGCGCCATCGTTTCCGAAGAAGTCGGTCTTACCAGCGAATCGGCCATCGTCGCCATTACCTTGGGCATTCCGACCGTCGTCGGCGCCTCTCATGCCGCAGACACCCTGGAAAATGGCGAAGTCGTCACCGTAGACGCAAGCCGCGGCACCATCTTCCGTGGCGAAGCCAACGCACGATAACTAAAAACTACAAACTGCAAACTTAATACTCAAAAAGAGGCTGCCTTAATGCGACAGCTTCTTTTTTTATATTCCCATGAACTCCAGCATTTGAATCATGCCGGGCACAAACGTATCGACATCCAGCGATTCCTGTAACGTGTGCTCACCGCGGCTGCGGCAGAAGCCGAAGGAAATGGCCGGGATGCCCTGGCTCATGGGGATATTGGCATCGGTACTGCCGGCAATGCATGGCGTCGGCAGGCTGTGGCGCTGGCGGATAGCCGTGATGCGGTCTGCCAGGGGATTCTGGGCCAGTCGGCTGCAGGGCCGTTCGCCGAGCAGTCTGGTTTGAATATGGACCGTTTCCCCTTCGGCATCGGCCAGGAGGCGCTGGAAGGATTGGTCCAATTTTTCCAGTTCGTCGGCATTTTCTGAACGCAAATCGATGGTGAACACGGCTTGCGCCGCAATCGAGTTGACCGTCGTGCCGCCCGTAATGGTGCCGACATTGTACGTCGTCTTGGGCTGGGAGGGTACGGACAGTGCATAGAGCTGGCTGATGATATGGGCCGCTTCGGCAATGGCATTGGACTGGCCGAAATGCATCCAGCTGTGGCCGCCGGCCGCTTCGACCGTGACGGCATAACGGCGGGAGCCGACGGCGGTCGTCACGAACGTATCAAAGGTACAATCGACGGCCACCACTTCGGCAATGCGGTCTTGCCAGTCGGCCATGACCTGACGCATCCCCTTGAGGTTGCCCAAGCCTTCTTCGCCGACATCGAAAGCAAAGAGCAGGCCCTGTGGCGGCGTGAGTTGTAAATCGTGAAACATTTTAATGATAAATAATAGACCGGCGATACTGGCGCTGTTGTCACTGCACGACGGCGCTGATAAGATATGACCTGTCTGGTGGATATGTATTTCCTGCAAATTTTGGAATACCGTATCCATATGAGCGGTGTAAAGAGCGACCTTTTCACCGCTTTTTACATGGCAGGGATAGATGATGTTTCCTGCTTTATCGCGATATGCATCAACCGCGCCCCATTGATGCAAAAGATTCAATATCCATTCCCCCTTGGCCTGTTCATGCCCCGTCGGCGAAGGAATGGAAATAATATCACCAAGCCATTCCATAAAATCATGGCCGTGATCCCGTACATATTGCTCAATCTCTTCATTCATGATAGTGACTCCTCTCTCTGCTGGGTAACTTTATTATAGCATGAAGGAAAAAGCAGGTCGCAGTTCGCAGGCCACAGGCCGCCTCGGATTCAGATGCGGCTTCGCCGCGACAGACTCAAACTGACAACGACGCTTCGGGA
>CABMPA010000304.1 GCA_902388315.1 uncultured Megasphaera sp.
GTCCAGATGGCCATTGATAAACGGGTCCACGCTGTCCTCATCACCGGCGATGTCTACACCAGTGCCGATCACAACTTGACGGCACAGCTCGATTACGTGCGCCTTTTACATAAATTAGCACAGAATAACATCCAGGTCTTTGCCGTCCTGGGCAATCACGATCCGCTCGAAGCGTGGAAGGCGAAGATTCCCTTTCCGCCGAATGTCCACGTGTTTCCGACCGATGCTGTCGAACGGGTCCCCCTGGTCGTAGATGGCGAAGAAGTAGCGGCCATTTACGGGCAGAGTTATGCCAAGAGCGAACAGCGGGACAATCTGGCCTGGAAATTCAACCGCGCTGCTGGCGACCGATTTTCCATCGGCATGCTCCATACCCAGGTCGGCAGCCGGGATTCGACATATGCGCCGTGCACCCTGGAAGATTTGAAAGAATGTGGCATGGATTACTGGGCCCTCGGGCATATCCACAAGCATGAGATACTCTGCGAAAAGCCCTATGTCGTCTATGCCGGCAACCCGCAGGGCCTCGATTGTACGGAAACGGGGCCGCGGGGCTGTTATTACGTCGAAGTCGGACCGTATGGGACGACGGACCTGGAATTCATCGACACGAGCATCGTCCGCTGGGAAAGCATCGACCTCGCCATCGACGGTATCGAATCGGTGTCGGAACTGCGCGAGTCCGTCCGCTTCGCCAAGGAAAAAGTGCGCCGTGATATCGGCAAGCCGACGTTCCTGACGGTCAATTTCACCGGTTCCGGCAGTATGTACCACGTCCTCAACAATCCGGAAGCGACGCAGTACTGGCTGGAAAGCTGGCGTGAAGAAGAACAGGGGAAATACGCCTTCGTCATGGTCGAACGCCTGCGTAACCTGGCCCGTCCCAAGATGAATATGGACGAACGAAGTAAACTGCCCGACTCCGTCGGCGACTACTTGAATGTCTTCGACAAGCTGGAAAAGCTGGCTCCTGAAGAAAAGGCCAAGGCGCTGAGGGATATTCTCATGAGCCGCCCGGAATTTGAACGCCTCGGGGCCTATGGAAGGGCCCTGACGGACCAGCGCCTGCTGGAAACGTTCGAGAAAGCCAAGTGGCTGGGCGTACAGAAATTGCTGGAACATAGAAGAGGTTAAGCAGTATGAAGATTACAGAGATGCATTTGGATGATTTCGGGATTTACCATAATGTGAGCTGGAATCCGCCGGAACACGGCCTGATCGTCATGCATGGCCGCAACGAAAGCGGCAAGACGACGCTCATGAAATATGTCCGCTCCATGTTCTTCGGCTATCTGCGCGGAGACTGGAAGGGCTATTTCGGCAGTATGGGCATCCGTCGGGAAGACGGAAAGGAATACCGCATCGTCCGCAATGAAAAAGAATATTTCCTGTCAGACGGCCAGGAAAAAGTACAGGAAGAGCCAGCGAATCTGTGGTGGCACGGCCTGGACCGTCAGACGTATGATACGATTTTTGCCATGGGCCTGGAAGACCTGCAAGGGTTCAAAATCCTGTCCAATGAAGCCGTGCGCAGCTATTTCTTCAGCATCGAAGGCGGCATCGGCATGGGCCTGGCCCGCAGCGAAGTGACCAAGCATATGGGTGACCTCCTGGTCGCTTCGCCGCAGGGCAAGAAACCCATCAATGC
>CABMPA010000305.1 GCA_902388315.1 uncultured Megasphaera sp.
ACAAGCGGGCCGCCTTTACAGGACGGCCCCTACGGATGCGGTCCTTGGGACCGCGCGGCCTGCGACCTGCGAACTGCGACCTGCGGCCTTTCCGAATCCTGTGTATAGCCCGTACTGTATGTGTGACGATGCAAAAATGTGGTCCCGTCGGACCATCGTAGGGGACGCCCAAAGGGCGTCCCGCCGCGAATCCTGTGTATAGCCCGTTACCGCCTGTGTGACGATACAAAAATGTGGTCCCGTCGGACCATCGTAGGGGACGCCCAAAGGGCGTCCCGCCGCGAATCCTGTGTACAGCCCGTTACCGCCTGTGTGACGATGCAAATCGGGCGGCAGGTACAAGCGACGGCTGCATTGTGGGATTCCCACAAGCGGGCCGCCTTTACAGGACGGCCCCTACGGATGCGGTCCTTGGGACCGCGGCGGCCTGCGGCCTGCGAACTGCGAACTGCGGCCTGCGTCCTTTAGAAATGGAAAGTCACGCCGGCGCCGACGCCGTGTTCGTTGTCGCCGTCTTCGGGCATGTAGTTATGGTAATTGACGTTCAGGCCCCAGCCGAAGGCGAGGTTGTAATTGAGGCCGGCCTGGGTTTCAGAAAAGTGCGAGCCCTTGACGTAGGTGGCATAGGGCTGGAGGCCCAGGACGTGCGGGGCCGCGATGCCGATGCCGCCGTAGAAGGATGTCGAGCTCGACTGTTCGTCGATGTTATTGCGCCAGCCGCCGAGGAGCTGGACTTTCGAGCCGATGACGTTGTATTTGGCGTAGATGTCGTTCTGGTTGCCGTACTGGTCGCGGTCGGCCCGTTTATAGCCGATGGTCGTCCGCGGCAGGACTTTGGCTTCGGCGTACTGTTCTTTCGTGCCGACGCCGAGGCTGACACCGGCTTCGGGCAGGACGGACAAGGCAAAGGCCTGAGGCAGGGCAAAAGCCGTGCAGGCCAGTAAGGCTGTGGTCAGTTTCTTTAACATAAGTATCGCTCCTTTGCGAAAATCATCATTTCAGTTCCAGGCCGACCGGGCAGTGGTCGCTGCCGGTGATGTCGGTATAGATAGCGGCTTTTTCCAGCCGGTCGTCGAGGTCCCTGGTGGTCAGGAAGTAGTCGATGCGCCATCCGGCATTGTTCTGACGGGCTTTGAAACGGTAGCTCCACCACGAATAAACGCCGCTCACATCGGGGTAGAAGTAGCGCCACGTATCGGTGAAGCCTGCTGCCAGGAGGTCGGTCATCTTCTGCCGTTCTTCGTCGGAGAAGCCGGCGTTCTTGTGGTTCGTCTTGGGGTTCTTGAGGTCGATCTCTTCGTGGGCCACGTTGAGGTCGCCGCAGATGATGACCGGCTTTTCCCGGTGCAGGCCCAGCAGGTACTGGCGGAAGTCATCTTCCCATTTCATGCGGTATGGCAGGCGGGCCAGTTCGCTCTGGGAATTGGGCGTATAGCAGGTCACGAAGTAATATTCCGGGAATTCCAGGGTGATCAGGCGCCCTTCGTGGTCGTGCTCGTCGATGCCCATGCCGTAACGGACGGACAGGGGAGCCAGGCGGGTGAAGATGGCCGTGCCGCTGTAGCCCTTGCGGTCGGCATAATTCCAGTATTGTTCATAACCCGGCAGGTCCAGGTCGATCTGGCCGGCCTGGAGTTTCGTTTCCT
>CABMPA010000306.1 GCA_902388315.1 uncultured Megasphaera sp.
CTCCATATCGGCGTCAAAGACCCGAAGAACAAACAGAAACTGGCTGATGCCATCGCAGCCGACAAGGATATTCCGGCCGAATCGGTCTATGTCCAGAAATCGACGTACAGCTATGACGATTACAAGAATCTCATGGCTCAGGCTGAAAAGATTTATAAAGCCACGGAAGCTACCAACGCTACTGTTTCGACGGAACCGGATTATCTCAATGAAAAGGTCGTCCTCACGGTCAGCTCTATTTCGAAAGAAACGCAGAACAATCTTAACAAAGCGCTGGGCAGTGCCCTGCGTATCGTCATTCAGTAATCGCAGCAGAGGAGGATTTTCATGGTACGGAACAAAATCGTTGCCTTTCTGGCAGCCGCTGCCCTCTTGTCAGTCAGTGCCGTTTCGGCCGATGCCCCTTATACCGACCTGGGCAGCCTGACCGACCGTGCGGCTGTCGATTATCTCTATGACACGCAGTGCCTGACCTTCATCACCGGGGATGCCTTTGAACCGAACCGGGTCCTGACCCGCGGCGACCTGGCCCAGCTGCTCTATAACTCGGCAGCCAACATCCCCCTGGCCCCGGCTGGCTCTGCCAGCTACGGCGATGTGCCGTCCGGGACGGCTGGCGACGCGATGAACAGCGTTGCCGCCCAGGGAATCCTGGCAGGCTATCAGGATGGGAATTTCCATCCCGAAGAACCGGTGAGCCGCGAAGAATTTGCCGGCATCATCTACCGGTATTTGCAGTATAATCATCTGGCCGACCCGGATCAGGCCGTCAGCCCCTATGCCGATGCCGCGTCGATTGCGCCGGCCTATGCCAAGGCCATCGACGTCCTGCACAGCAAGAACATCATGGTGCCGGCAGACAATTATTTCCGTCCCAAAGAAGGCATGACGCGGGCTGATGCGGCCCAGGTATTTTACCGGCTCATGCATTCCGATGGCGATTATACGTCCCATGTCCAGGTCGAATCGCAGGTCATCAAGGCCATCAATGCCGAATACGGCTCCGTGCCGATTTACTTCCGCAGCGGTACGATGTACTGGGATGGCGACACCCTGGTCCTGGGCATTAAAGGCGCGCCCAGCAAATACTTGAAACAGCGTCTCCGTGAAGATGTTGCTAAAACGCAGGCTGTCCAGATACGCCGCGTCGCCTTGAGCCACAGTGATTACAGCCAGCTCATGACCAGGGCCATCCACTGCGTCGTCGACGGCGAAGGCGTCCAGAACTACATCGGTGCCCTGCCGGACTATGTCCATGAACAGATCGTCCTCACCGTCCGCCATCCTGTCAGCAAGGCCACCCTGGCTGAACTGGTCAAACGCGTCGGTGCCGGACGGGTCCGCCTGGAAACGGCAGCCATTGCCGGAAAAGAACCCATCGTCCAGGTAGCCGGACAGACAGAAGAGTCCGCGGATGCTGACACGACGACAACCAGTGAAAATTCAAGAAAAGAAGTGAAACAACTCTATTCCACACTCTTAGATGACGCCACCTCGAGCGCCATCACCTCCGTCCAGAACGACGTGATGAAGTAGTTTGGTGGCTCGTGGTTCGTGGTTCGTTGTTCGTATAAAAAAAGGGGCTGTAACAAAATGAGCTTTTTTGCTCATATTGTTACAGCCTTCTTTCTTTC
>CABMPA010000307.1 GCA_902388315.1 uncultured Megasphaera sp.
GCGAACGCAGCCTGGGCCATCAGGATCCGGGCGCTACATCGTCGCTCTATTTGCTGCAGGTCCTGGCTGAAATGGCCTGATTTTTAGGAGTGAGGAAAAATATGGTAGGAATCGTATTGATTTCCCATAGCCAGAAAGCTGCTGAAGGGGCGGCAGAACTGGCCCGCATGATGGCGCCTGATGCGCCCGTCATCGCTGCTGGCGGACTCGAAGACGGCAGTTTGGGAACGAGTTTCGAGAAAATCACAGCGGCTGTCGAAGCCGCGGATCAAGGCGATGGCGTTGCCTGCATCATGGATATGGGTAGTGCCGTCATGACGGCAGAAATGGTTGTGGAAAGCTTGGACGACCGGCAGATCCAGCTCCTGGACTGCCCTTTTATCGAAGGTGCCGTCATCGCCGCTATTGAAGCGGCTGGTGGTACGTCCCTGGCTGCCATGCAGGATAAAGTGGAAGTCAGTCGGGACAGGAAGTTGTAAGCCATCATGGTCAAGCGATTCTTTAAACGTCTGCTCCTGTTCCTTGTCTGCCTGGCCGTCATTTTGGGCGGTATCGGGGCTTATATCGGCAACATGGCTTACGAAGAATTTCATGATGCACCCTGGGACCAGCTCCTGGGCATCGAAAACCACAGCCGCGACGTGTCTACCGTCCGCCAGTGGGAGAAGGAACGAGGCTGGGAACCCGTCCGGGTCAATGGTCAGGACGGGACCATTCTGCGCGGTACGTACATCGAGAACCGCCATGATTCCCATAAGACGGTCATTCTCATCCACGGCCTTTATCAGAACCGTTCTATGTGCCTGCCGTATATGGAAGTGTATCGCCGCCTGGGTTATAATATCCTGCTCATCGACCTTCGGGGTCACGGCGAAAGCGAAGGCGACCACACGGAATGGGGCATTCGGGAAATCGATGACCTGGCCATGTGGTGTCAGTGGCTGCGCAATCGTGATGAACAGATGACCGTCGGCCTGCACGGCGTCTCCCTTGGGGCAGCGATGGCCCTGTTGTATGCAGGCAGTGAATACGGCAGGGACCTGTCCTTTGTCGTAGCCGATAGTTCTTATGGCAACATCATCTCCCTGGGCCGGGAAAAGTTGTGGCAGGCTTCGGGGGATAAGCGGGCCATCTGGAGTTATGATCTCCTGGATCCCTTCTTCCAGGCGGCTATGTTCTACCATACGCACAAGACCGTGGCTTCCCTGGAACCGGCACAGGCTGTGAAGCGGATGAAGATGCCTGTCCTCTTCCTTCACGGCAGCGATGATGCCCTGGTACCGGTCAAGACGGCGAAGAGCCTCTACGATAATTGTACGAGCCCGAAAAAAGAACTCTATATTTTTGCCGACTCCCCTCATGCTGTCGGCATTCAAACGGACCGCAGCGAGTATCTGCGCGTCGTCAGCCATTTCTTAGAAAAGGATGTCCGTAATGACTAGGAAGAGGTCGGACTATGCATTTCCGATACTTGACTATTTCCCGCCATCCTGCTATTATTAGTATAGTAAATGACCGCCGTCTACTACATGTAGTAGACGGCGGTCATGCGTTTGCTATCCGCAGTGGAGGAGGAAGATTATGAACGAACAAGAATGGCTCGGTGCAGAGAATCAGCTCGGCCTG
>CABMPA010000308.1 GCA_902388315.1 uncultured Megasphaera sp.
TCACTTTAGAGGGTGTAAACACTTAGGGACTGTCTAACCTTATGGGTACAGTATAGACTTTAAATTTAAAAGCCTTCACTAAAAACTACAAACTGCAAACTTAATACTCAAAAAAGGGCTTGTTGCACATGCGACAAGCCCTTTTTCTATGCCCAAATGTAACAGTTTCCTTTCTGTCCTTGCAAAAAAAGTGCAGGTGCCTAACAAATTTTTAGTTTTTTTCTATTGCAAATCGGCAAGGTCATGTTATACTCTAGGTATACAAAAACTTTTAGATTTACTAAAATATTTTTTTCAGTTTATCTTTAGGAGGTACGGATGATGAAGAAAGATATGAAATGGGCTATGAACCAGCTGCCCAAATCAGACGATAAAAATTTGCCGATTATGTCCCTCAGCGAAGTGGCCAAAGCCCGGGCATTCCATCAGAGTTTCCCGCAATATAGTGAAACGCCGCTGACCCGGCTCACGCAGATGGCCCGTTACTTGGGCGTCGGTTCGATTTTCGTCAAAGACGAATCGTACCGCTTCGGCCTCAATGCCTTCAAGGTCCTGGGCGGTTCCTATTCTATGGCCAAGTACATCGCCAAAGAAACGCACCGCGACGTATCGGACCTGCCCTATGACATCCTAACGTCAGACGAACTCCGTCAGGAATTCGGCCAGGCCACGTTCTTCACCGCTACCGATGGCAACCACGGCCGCGGCGTTGCCTGGGCCGCCCAAAAGCTGGGCCAGAAAGCTGTCGTCCACATGCCGAAAGGCACGACCCAGACGCGGCTGGAAAACATCAAGAAGCTCGGCGCTGACGTCGACATCCTCGACCTCAACTATGACGACTGCGTCCGTCAGGCCGCCAAAGAAGCCGCCGCTACGCCGCACGGCGTCATGGTTCAGGATACGGCCTGGGACGGCTACGAAGAAATCCCGTCGTGGATCATGCAGGGCTATGGCACCATGGCCATGGAAGCTGGCGAACAGCTGAAAGCCCAAGGCGTCGAACGGCCGACGCACATTTTCGTCCAGGCCGGTGTCGGCTCCCTGGCCGGTGCCGTCGTCGGGTACTTCGCCAACCTCTATAAAGACAACCCGCCGAAATTCATCGTCGTCGAAGCCTCGGCCGCAGCCTGTCTCTACAAAGGCGCTGCAGCCGGTGACGGCAAGCCCCGCATCGTCGGCGGCGACCTGGATACCATCATGGCCGGCCTGGCCTGTGGCGAACCGAACACCATATCCTGGGACATCCTCAAGAATCATGTGACGACCTTCGTCGCAGCCGATGACCCCATCACGGTCCGCGGCATGCGTATGCTGGCTGCGCCCCTCAAAGGCGATGCGCCCATCGTATCCGGTGAATCCGGCGCCGTCCCCTTCGGCACCCTGGCTACAATCATGTTATCCGACGAATGTAAGGATATACGCACTGAGCTCGGCCTCGACGACCGTTCCCAGGTCCTGGTCTTCTCGACAGAAGGCGACACGGACCCGGAACGCTATAAGAACATCGTCTGGCGCGGTTTAAATAAGTAAAACATTATATAAATATAGGAGTGATTTTCATGACAGTACCGTACGAAAAAATCAAAGAAGCTGCCAA
>CABMPA010000309.1 GCA_902388315.1 uncultured Megasphaera sp.
GGCAGCGTGTCCAGCCGCTGGCTCGGCCGCTGCCCGCAGTGCGGCGAATGGAATACTATGGCCGAAGAAACCGTCGCACCGGAAGCGCCCAAAGCAGCGCAGAGCATGGCCCGCAGCGGCCCGGCGTCGCAGGCGGCCTCCCTGGCGGATATCGCTATGGAAGACATGGCCCGCATGGAAACGGGCATTGGCGAACTGGACCGCGTCCTTGGCGGCGGCATCGTCCCAGGGGCCTTGATCCTGCTCAGCGGTGACCCGGGCATCGGCAAGTCGACGCTGGTCCTGCAGCTGGCCGCTGCCGTTTGTGACAAGAACGGGACTGTCCTCTACGGCTCCGGCGAAGAATCGGCCGGTCAGATCAAGATGCGCGCCCAGCGCTTGGGCATATCCACACCGGACTTGATCATCCAGGCCGATACGTCCCTGGACCATATCCTCGACGAAGCTAAGAAGCGGCGGCCAGCCCTGCTGGTCGTCGACTCCATCCAGACCATGTACAGCCAGTCCGTTGAAGGGACGCCGGGCAGCCTGGCCCAGATACGCGAGAACACGAGCCGCCTCATGACCTTTGCCAAGAGCGAAGGCATCCCCATCGTCGTCATCGGCCACGTCACTAAGGACGGCGCCATTGCCGGGCCGCGCATGATGGAACACATGGTAGACGTCGTCCTCTACTTCGAAGGCGAACGAAACTACCAATTCCGGATCCTGCGGGGCATCAAGAACCGCTTCGGTTCGACCAATGAATCGGGCCTGTTCACGATGACCAGCAGCGGCCTGTCGGAACTGGAGAACCCGTCCCAGCTGCTGTTGGCCGAACGGGCGGCCGACCAGGCAGGCTCGGCCGTAGCTGCCGTCCTCGACGGCATGCGGCCCATGCTCGGCGAAATCCAGGCCCTGACGGCTCATTCCGTCTTCGCCGTCCCGCGGCGGACGGCATCGGGCATGGACTATAACCGCCTGATCATCCTCCTGGCCGTTCTGGAAAAGCGCCTGGGCGTACCCCTGGGCAGCCAGGACGTCTACATCAACGTCGTCGGTGGTCTGCGCCTGAATGAAACGGCAGCCGACCTGCCCGTGGCCCTGGCCGTCTATTCCAGCCTGCGGGACATCTCCATGGACAGCCGGACCGTCGTCATGGGCGAAGTCGGCCTCACCGGCGATATCCGCCGCGTCCCCCAGGCCCTGCGCCGCGTCAAAGAAGCGGCCAAGATGGGCTTCAATACCTTCATCCTGCCCAAAGGCAACCTGGAAGACATTGAAACAGACAAATTCCCGGACTGCCGCTTTGTAGGCGTAGCCACTCTGCGCGAAGCCATCGAAAAGGCCTTCCGGAGATAACCTTCCGCTACAAATTATAGTTTGTAGTTTGTAGAAATAAACTGTGAACTTAATACTCAAAAGGCGCTGTCGCACGAAGGCTTCTGCCGTCATGCAAGGCCCATTTTTCTTTATAGTTTGTAGTACGGAGTTTGTAGTTTGTAGAAGAGAGCTTTAAATTATACTGTACCCATAAGGTTAGACAGTCCCTAAGTGTTTACACCCTCTAAAGTGA
>CABMPA010000310.1 GCA_902388315.1 uncultured Megasphaera sp.
ACAAACGATGAACGAACTACGATCAACGTAAAAAGAGGCTGTCGCACGTGCGACAGCCTCTTTTTCCTATTCAAACTGATTGACTAATTCTATGAGTTTTTCTTTATGCTGGGGATACCATTCGTCGTAAGACTGGTTGGCATCGAGGAGGGTCTGGTTGAGGGCCAGGAAGAAGTCCGGCAGGTGTTCGATGGTGATGACCCCGATTTCTTTGCCCATGACACCTTGGCCGATGGCGTAATTGCCGCCGGCGTAGATATTGAAGGCCGGTTCCATCTTGTCGCCGACTTTCTTGCTGGCACCGCGCAGGCCCAGGGGAGCCAGCTGCTGGACCGTGCAGTTCGACGGACAGCCGGAGAAGTGGCATTTCGGCAGGAAGTGGCTGTCGATGCCGCGGTCTTTGAACAGCTTGGCTAATTTAACAAAAGTGCCGTGGGAATCGCGCAGGCCCTGCTGGCAGACGGTGGCGCCGATGCAGCTGACAGAGTGTTCAAAGACTGTCGTCGCCGTGTCATCAGCCGTGAGGGCGGCGACTTTACGGGCTTCGTCGGCCGTGAGGTTGATGAGGTAAGCCGTTTCATCAGCATTGAGGCGGATTTCGGCGCCTTCCATGGTCTGGAGGGTCTTCAGCAGTTCGTGGAAGACGGCGACGTTCGGCGTGCCGCCCAAAGGTTTGTATTCGACGTAATAGAGTCCGTCCTGTTTCTGTTTGCCAATGCGTTCATCTTTGAGGACGCTGTCGTCAGCGCCGCTCTTGGCCAAAGGCTTTTCTTCTTCGATAGTCAGGCGGTAATCGCCTTCGGCGCGGGCTTTGGCAACGCCATCGCGGACGGCCTGGCGGAAGGCGTCGTCACCGAGTTTGGTGAGGATGAAGCGCGAACGGTTCTGGCCGCGGTGTTCGTAGTCGCCGTATTTCATGTAGACGTCCCGGCCATAGCCCAGGATGTAGTAGGAGATATCCAGCGGGTCGACGCCTTCGTCGATGAGGATGCCGAAGCGCGAGCCGTTGAGGCCGAAGCCGCCGCCGGCATAGACGTCGAATTTATGGTCCGGACGGGCGACGAAGCCCAGGTCCTTGAAGGTAGCGTGGCCTTCGTTATCCAGGCCGCTGGAGAAGCTGATCTTATATTTACGCGGCAAGTTGAACTTGGGAATACAGTTGATGACGAAGTTGGCCGCTGCCTTGATGTACGGCGTCATGTCGAAGTATTCGCCCGGAGCGACACCATGGAGCGGACTGGCCGTGATGTTGCGCGGGTTGTCGCTGCCAGCGCCGACGCAGTAGATGCCGTGGTCGAAACATTCCTGATAGAGAGCGAGGACTTCTTTTTCATTCAAGTGATGGAGCTGCAGGGCTTCACCGGTCGTGAAGTGGATGAGGTCGATGTCGTAGCGGTCCAGGACATCCTTCAAGAAGGCGATGTGTGCCGGTTCGATGGCGCCGCCGGAAAAGCGCAGGCGCAGCATGTTGCTATGGGCCCCCCGTTCGCCATAGCTGCCGAACTTGCCCGACGTGC
>CABMPA010000311.1 GCA_902388315.1 uncultured Megasphaera sp.
CAGGGCGGCGAACCAGATGTTGCGGGCCAGGACGTTGATGATGCAGTACCAGCTGGATTTCCCCAGGTCGTGGTAGCGCCGTATCATGTAGGAGAAGTCGACGGGGATGAGGATGAGGGCGATGAGGCACGAGGCGATGGTGTATTCTATGGCTGCCGGTCCGCCCTGGGCGGCCAGGTGCTGGAGCCAGATGATGAGGCAGATGGGCAGGATGCTGAACAGGCGGAAGTGCAGGTAGCGTTTGCGGCTGACTTTGCCTTTGAAGTCTAAGTGTTTTCGGATGAGTACGCGAATAGGCGCGTCTTCGGCTATGATCAAGAGAAGGACCTCCTTTAGGAATAAGGGACTTTTCTCTAATATAGCACGAAAGACGCGCCTATTTCGATAGGGACGGGCAAAGTGGCCATGGCTGTCACGAAATGCCGGAAAAGTCAAAATTCTCCGGTCCGGGCAGCTTCTTTTAAGAGCGCTACGTTGTCCGTATCATATTCGATTTGTTCCGACCAGCGGCGGATGGCTTCGGGCAGGTCGCCTGTGGCGGCAGCAGTGAGAGCGATGAAATCCGTATTGCGTCTGGCATAGGTGGCGAGAACGCTGACGGGGACATCGGCAAAGGCTTCCAGCTGACGGTACCCGATGTACTCATACACGCGTTGATACCATCCGTCATCTGGCAGGTTCTGGGTGGTCAAGAGACCGGTCAGTCTTGGTAAATCAGTCCGTAAGGCATTCAGCTGGGCTGTCCATGCGTCATCAATCGGCTCGGTACGGGATAAGACGTCCAGGAGCCGCTCATAGTCCTTTTGGGCCATCGCAGGCTGATAGATGAGTTCCCGGTCCGGCAGGGGATAGTCCAGCCATTCCAGCAGCTGGGGGAGACCGCCCAGCGTGCGGCCGCTTTCGCTGTCGCAGAAGGTGAGCGGCCCCGTTTCGCTGAGGAGCAGTTCACAGGCCGCTTCACAGCAGAGGCCGACGCCGCCGAGTTCGATGTCCTGCCCGCCGCCGTTTTCGACGACCTGGAAGAAGCGGGGGTGGAGGGCACAGATATCGCAGAGGATATCATCCCCGGCCTGACGGATGAGCTGGCACAGGCCATCGGAACAGAGAAAGGGACAGTTCCCCTCCGCTGTGAGGCAGAAATGCCAGCCGTCCGGCCCGTCGGCAATATGCTGACGGATTCCCTCGCCTAAAGGGCCTTCGAGCTGCTGGTAATAATCGGCTGTCACGTCGTCGATGTCGATGTCCCAGCCCCGGCAGCACGTGTGCTGACAGGTCCCGGCTTTACAACGGAAGCATCCGTAGAAATCAGGAAGGATCATGGTCAGAATTCATACGTCGTCCCCGGGTCGACGACCTGGACGGGGATGTTGTATTTTGTTTCCGTGAGCTTCTTATATTCCTGCGGGTCCGCTTCGATGATCGGCCAGGTCTTGTAGTGGACGGGGATGACGAAACGCGGCTGGACCCAGAGGGCGGCCAGGGCGGCGTCATCCATGCCCATGGTGAAGT